>NZ_JZWY01000967.1:0-8338 GCF_000966955.1 Streptomyces sp. NRRL S-495 | reverse complement strand
GCGGGGGCGGCGGGGGCGGCGGGAAATCCGGGAGACCGGCGGGCGGGCACTCACTACCCTGACCGGCATGTCCACGGAATCCGCGCTGTCCCCAGCCCCGGCCGCACTGCGGCTCGAACCGGTCACCCCGCACAACATCGACGCCGCGCTGGAGCTGAAGGTCCGCCCGGACCAGGAGCGCTTCGTCTCCCCGGTGGTCAAGTCGCTGGCCGAGGCGTACGCGCACGGCGCGAGCGCCTGGCCGAGGCTGGTCTACGACGGCGACCGGCCGGTCGGCTTCGTGATGGCCTTCTTCGACATCACCTTCTACCCGGACCGGCCGGGTGACCTGCCGCGCTCGGGCCTCTGGCGCCTCAACATCGCCGCCGGCACCCAGGGCAAGGGCTACGGCCGCTTCGCCGTGGAGCAGGTCGCCGCGGAGATCCGCCGGCGAGGTGGCGGCCGGGTCACGGTCACCTATGTGCCGGGGGAGGACGGTCCGGCGGGGTTCTACGAGCGCCTCGGCTTCCGCCCGACCGGCGAGTTCAGCGGGGACCAGGCCGTCGCGGAGCTGGACCTGTCCTGAACGGACGCGGGCGGGCGACCCGGCCGCCGCCGGGTCGCCCGCCCTTTGACCGAACCGGGGACCGGGTCAGCCGACCAGCAGGAACTTGGTGGTCGGCACGCCCCGGATGGAGGCGCAGTCCAGGTTCGAGGTGGTGGTGCTGTAGGTGAAGCCGCGGGGGACGTCGCAGGCCCAGAGGCCGTTGTACGGGGTGCGGAGGTGGAAGGTGGTGGCCTGGACGCCCTGCGTCAGGCTGCACCCGGAGGTGTAGCTGACGTAGTCGTAGGTGAAGGCGGGGGTGCCCATGCAGGCGGTGAGGCCGTCGTACGGGACGCGGAGGTGGTAGGCGTTGGAGGTCACGCCGGACTGCTGGCTGCAGGCGCTGCCCCAGCTGATGTAGTCGTAGACGAAGCCCGGCGCGCTCATGCAGGCGGTCAGGCCGTCGACCGGCGTGCGCAGGTGGAACTGCGGCGAGTTCCAGGTCCCGCCGCCGCTACAGCTGCGGTTCATCGACACCTGGTCGTAGACGTAGCCGGACGGGACCGAGCAGGCCCAGGCGCCGTCCAGTCCCGTGGTGGTGGCGGAGGCGGTGCTCGCGGTCGCGGCGCCGGAGAGCATCAGCGCCAGGGCGGCGAGGGCCGCGAGCAGCGCGTTCCGGACGGTTCGTGCGGTTCGTGCGACGGACATGGTTCTCCTTCGGTGGAGGAGTGGCCGGTGGGTGCACGGTGCAGGCGGCGATGAGCGCGGGTGAGCGTTCACTGCCGTCGACGGTTTCTAGCACGCACGGCGGGCCGCCATCCCGATGATCCGTTCGAGTTGATCGCTCCGCCGCCCGCCGTCTAATCGCCTCCGCACGATTCCTCCGGTCCGGCTCGGCCGATCACCGCCACCACCCCTGCCGCAGTCGGCCCAGCGCCCCCGGTAGGGTCGGTCGCCGTGACCACCGCCGAGCCCGCATTCCTCACCGCCGCACGGACGTTCTACGACGCCATCGCCGCCGACTACGCCGACCGCTATCGCGACGCGCTGGCCGTGATGCCCTGGGACCGCGCCCTGCTGGGCGTGCTCGCCGAACTGGTGACCACGGCCGGCGGCGGCCGGGTCGCCGACCTCGGCTGCGGTCCGGGCCGGATCACCGGCCACCTGGCGGACCTCGGTCTGGACGTCTCCGGCCTCGACCTCTCCCCGCGCATGGTCGAACTGGCCCGTGCCACCCACCCCGCGATCCCCTTCGAGACCGGGTCCCTGCTCGATCTGCCCTACCGCGACGGCGAGTTGGCCGGCGCCGTCGCCTGGTACTCGATCATCCACACCCCGGCCGGAGAACTCCCGCGGGTGTTCGCGGAGTTCCGCCGCGTCCTGGCCCCCGGCGCCCCGCTCCTGCTGGCCTTCCAGGTGGGCGACGACGTCCTGCGGCTCGACCGCCCCTTCGGCCGTCCCGTCGCCCTGGACTTCCGCCGGGGTCGGCCGGAGCGGATCGAGGCCCTGGCCGAGGCGGCGGGTCTGAAGGTCACCACCCGCCTGGTCCGCGAACCGGAACCCGACGAGCGCACCCCGCAGGCGTACCTGCTGGCCCACCGGGCGGCGTAGCGGGCGCCCGGGCCGCTGCCCGGGGGTCGGGGGGTGTGCCGCGCGACAGGAAGCCCGGCATGCCATGATCCCTGCATGGGTTCCAACGTTTTCTTCGACATCACCATCAACGACGAGCCGGCCGGCCGGATCGTCTTCACGCTCTTCGACGACGTCGTCCCGAAGACCGCGCAGAACTTCCGCGAGCTCGCCACCGGCCAGCACGGCTTCGGCTACGAGGGCTCGTCGTTCCACCGCGTCATCCCGGGCTTCATGCTCCAGGGCGGTGACTTCACCCGCGGTGACGGCACCGGCGGCAAGAGCATCTTCGGCGAGAAGTTCGCGGACGAGAACTTCAAGCTCAAGCACACCAAGCCGGGCCAGCTCTCGATGGCCAACGCGGGCCGCAACACCAACGGCTCGCAGTTCTTCATCACCACCATCGTCACCGACTGGCTGGACGGCAAGCACGTCGTCTTCGGCGAGGTCGTCGAGGGCCTGGACCTGGTGCAGAAGATCGAGGGCCTCGGCTCGCAGAGCGGCCGCACCAAGGCCAAGGTCACCATCGCCAAGTCCGGCATCGTGGAGTAAGGGCTCGCCCCTTTCCCCGCACTCGGACGCGGCCCGCACCTCGAGCGGGCCGCGTCCGCGCGTTTTCGGCCCCGGCCCGACTCGACCCGGCCCGACTGCCTCCCGCTCCGGCGCGGTGCTCAGAGCGCCGCCGCGACCGCCGCCGCGACGAACAGCACCTGCAGCGCGGTGCGCGCGGGCAGTGGGGTGACGGGCTTCCCGGCGAGGGTGCCGCCGGTGCGGGCGGCGTGCACATTGGCGGGGAACATCGCGAGCATCAGCAGGGCGAGTCCGGCGGCGGCGTACGGGGCGAGCGGCGGGACGAGGAGCCCGGCGGCCCCGGCCAGTTCGAGGACGCCGGTGAGCGTGATGAGCAGTTCGGGGCGGGGGAGTACCGGCGGGACCATCGCGACGAAGTCGCGCCGGAAGCCGGGCAGGAAGTGCGGCACGCCGGTGGTGACGAACATCAGGGCGAGGGCGCCGCGAACGGCCGGCTGCCAGGCGTCGAGGGTGTCGACGGCGAGGAGTCCGAGCAGGCGGAGGACGGCGAAGCCGCCGAGGAGGGCGATGAGCGGGGCCATGGTGGACTCTCCAAGCTTGTCACCGGTCAATCTTGTCACTGGAAAGATTGGCCCGGACGAGCAAACTTGTCAATGCCTAGATATGCTCTGAGGGTCGCCGACGAGAGGGAAGTGCCATGGGCAGGGCCGAGAGCTACCACCACGGAAATCTGCGGCGGGCCGTGCTGGACGCCGCGATCGCGGCGATCACGGAGTCCGGGCCGTCCGGCTGGAGCCTGCGGGAGCTGGCACGCCGGGCGGAGGTGTCGCACGCGGCGCCGGCGCACCACTTCGGCGACAAGGCGGGAGTACTGACCGCGGTGGCGGCGGAGGGCTTCGAGCTGTTCGCGGACGCGCTGGAGCGGGCCGCGGGGGATCCGTACGGGTCGGGGGTGGCCTACGTGCGGTTCGCGGTGGACCACCGGGCGTACTTCGAAGTGATGTTCCGGCCGGAGCTGTACCGGGCTGACGACCCGGAGATGGCGATGGCCCGCGAGCGCGCGGGGGCGGTGCTCGCGGCGAGCGGCCGCGTGCTGTCCCGGGGGGAGCGGCCCGACCGGGCGACGACCATCGCCGCCTGGTCGCTGGCGCACGGCTTCGCGAGCCTCTGGCTGAACGGCGCCCTGCCGGAGAGCAGGACCGGGGCGGACGTCGAGGAACTGGCCCGGGAGGTGCTGCGGGTGGTGTTCGGCGGATCGGAGTAGGAAGTCGGCCGGACCGACTTCCTACTCCGGGAGAAGGCTCAGCGGACCTCGACGGTGACCGACTCGATGACCACGGGCTCCACCGGACGGTCTCCCGGGCCGGTCACGGTGGCGGCGATGGAATCCACCACCTTCTGGCCGGCCGGGTCCGCGACCTCCCCGAAGATGGTGTGCTTCCGGTTGAGGTGCGGGGTCGCCCGGGTGGTGATGAAGAACTGCGAACCATTGGTGTTCGGGCCCGCGTTGGCCATCGCCAGGAGGTAGGGCCTGGTGAAGAAGAGCTCGGGGTGGAACTCGTCGGCGAACTCGTAGCCGGGGCCGCCCGTACCGTCCCCCAGCGGGTCCCCGCCCTGGATCATGAAGTTGGGAATGACCCGGTGGAAGGTCGTCCCGTCGTACAGCGGAGCCGTCCTGACCTCCCCGGTCACGGGGTCGGTCCACTCCCGCCGCCCCTCGGCCAACTCCACGAAGTTGCGCACGGTCTTCGGAGTGTGGAACTGGAACAGCTTGACGGTGATGTCGCCGTGGTTGGTCTTGAGGACGGCGTAGTACTGCGAGCCCATGGACTGAAGAAACCTTTCAACGAATCAACCGAACCCGCCCGATCCTCCCACGCCGCCCCGTCCCCGAACCGGGCGGAGCGAGGGCGGTGACCGGCGGGGCTCCACGAGGGGAAACAGATGGCACTCTCCTACGACTTCCAGCTCGCCGCCGCCCTGACTGTCCCCGAGGCGGGGCGGCGGATTCTCGGGATCGCCCGCGACCTCGGTGTTTTCGCCCCCTCCGAGAGCGTCGGGCGGTTGCTGGGGGACGGGGCGGTGACGGCGCGGGGCACCTGGGTCCGTGCGGTACCGGCGGGGCGGCTCCCGTGGGGGGACCCGCTGATCGGTGGTGCCGCCTTCGCCCCGACGGTCTCCGTGGCCTTCCGGCTGGACAAGGACGCCGACATCTCCGAGCAGCAGGACGACATGGTGCGGGTGGTGGCGGGCGTGCTGTCGGCGGTGCCGGGGGACGCCGCGCTCCACCTCGACTTCGAGGATGTCTGGCTGCTGCGGCTGGGCGGCGAGTTGACGCTGAGCGAGCGTTCCGACGTGTGGCCGGCGGAGCGGCTGGCGGCGGTGCCGCCGCCGTTCGGCCGCCGTACCCACGAGTTCGACTTCGGGGACTGACCGACCGGCTGCGGGGCGTTGTTCGGATCACGTCCGCCGGGCTTCGGGAGTCACTCGGACGGGTGGGGGCGGCGGTGGCTGCGGCGTGGCCGTCGGGGAGTCGGGCGTGTGCGCGGTACGCCTTTGCTGCACACGCTCCCGCACGGAATCGGGTACCCCATGACTCTCCGCCGTCTGGTGCAGGCCGCTCTGGTCCTCGCCCTGGCCTGCCCGCTCGCTCCTGCCGCCCCCGCGCTGGCCGCCGCCCCGGCCGTCCGGGCGGTTGTCCAACCCCCGCTCCCCGTCCAGGACTTCCCGGAGCAGGTCGAACGGGCCTGCCGGATCTGGGAGGGTATCGAGTGGCCCACCAGCCCCCGCCCGGTCGACTTCCGGATTCCCGGCCCGGAGTACATCCGGGGCAGCAACCCGTACGGCAACCGCAGCGGGGACCTTCCGGCGGGCGGCGCGTACCACGAGTACGACGTCAACCCCCGTCCGGCGCCGAAGACCCACCGGGACGCCGAGCGCCTGGTCCGCGACGAGCGCACCGCGCAGACCTGGTACACCGACGACCACTACGCCAACTTCCGTGAGATCTCCGAAGGCTGCTGACGTGCCCGTAGTGCCCGAACCCCCGCTCGGTCCGGCCCGGTGGGACCTCCTGCCGGGCCGGACCTGGGCGGGCTTCGCCGCCGCCCCGGACCGGCTCCGCCTCGTCCGGGGCGCGAACTGCCGTACCAGGACGGCCCTGTTCGCCGAGTGGGCGCGGGCGCTCTCGTTCCCCGGTTACTTCGGCCACAACTGGGACGCCTTCGAGGAGTGCCTCAACGACGCGCTCCTCCCGCCCGGCGCCGAGCCGGCCGAGTCGGTCGAGCCGGCCGGGTCGGCCGCACCCCGCCTGCTCGTCCTCGTCGCGGACGCCGACGCCCTCCTGGCGGACGAGCCGCCCGCCCAACTCGCACTGCTCCTCAGCATCCTGGACGCGGCCGCCGACCGCTCCCTCCGCGTCCTCTTCCTCGCGGACCCGCCCGGGGCCGAGGCCGCCGAGGCCCGTCTCCGCGCGGCCGGCCGGACCGCCTGAGCCGCTCAGCCCCGGTCGGTCACCACCGGCCGCTGCTGGCGCAGCGAGACCCGGTTGCCGTCCGGGTCCCGGGCCTCGATGCGGAAGCCGAACGGGTACTCCTCGGGCTCGTGCCGGTCGAACTCCACCCCGCGCTCGCGCCAGATCCCGACATCCTTCTTCAGGTCGTCCGACTCCAGGATGATCGGACCGGGCGCGGACACCCCCTCCGCCTGCGGCGGCTGCCCGGCGGCCGGGGCGTGCGACCAGAGGATGATCTCGAACGGGTGCCCCTCGGCGCCCACCGTGAGGAAGCGGCCGTCCGGGCCGGGGTAGTCGACGCGCTTCTCCAGCCCCAGCTGTTCGGTGTAGAACCGCAGCGCGCGGTCCTGGTCGGTGACGTAGACCGTGACGTACATGACCCTGGTGAGCATGGTGCTGTCCTCTCCGTCCGGCGGCCCGGTGGTGCCGCTCCGCCTCCCTGACGGATCACGGTGGCCCGGTTGTGACGGCCGGGGGCGAAAATCTTCCGCACCGGAAGTCGACCCGTCCGACTTCCCACTCCGCACCCGGCCGCCGCGCCGCTCCGTCCGCGACGCCACGTCACCGTCCGACTACTTTGGGCCGCACCGGCGGGGTCGCGCAGGGTCGCCCCGCTCCGGCCGAAAGGAATGTGGACGCATGAAGCAGCGACGCACGGCAACCGTTCTCGGGGCCTGGCTGGCCGCCGCCGCCCTCGCCGTGGCGGTCCCGAACACCGCGTACGCGGCCCACGGGATCCTGATCATCGACGGTGCCGCGTACCAGGATCCGCGCGGGTGCCTCCCGCTCGGCGACTTCGTCCAGCCTCTGGTCACCAACTACACGGACTCGGTGGTCCAGGTCCGGGCCGGGACGAGCTGCGAGGGCGCGGTCGAGAAGTTCGTCGTCCCCGGCGAGTCCTACGCGGCGCTGGGCGGCCGCAGCGTCCTCGTTCCCTGACATGCCCGCCCTCGCGCGGGAAGTCGGCCCCTCCGACTTCCTGCGCCCCGGGCCGTCGCACCGCAGGTCGGCCCAGGTGGCCGCCCGGGCCGCCGAGGTCCCCCGAACGACCTAGGTCCGAGGTCCGATGGCCGGAAGCACCGGGTCCGCTTGGATGGTGGCCATGGACGAACCCACGCGGAACGCGGAGATCCCGACCGACGAGCAGGTGGCGGCGTACCTCGCCCGGATCGGCGCCGAGCGGCCCGCCCGCGCCGGGGCCGCCGAGCTGGCGCGGCTCCAGGAGGCGCACCTGGACGCCGTCCCGTTCGAGAATCTGAGCATCCACCTCGGCGAGCCCGTCGTGCTCGAACCGGAGGCGCTGCTGGAGAAGGTCGTGGGGCGCAGGCGCGGTGGGTTCTGCTACGAACTCAACGGCGCCTTCGCCGCGTTGCTGCGGGCCCTCGGCTACCGCGTCGAGCTGCTCGCCGCCCGGGTCTTCGACGGGGCCGAGCCAGGCGGACGGCGCCGCCTGGCTGGTGGACGTCGGCTTCGGCAAGTTCGCCCGCCGGCCGCTGCGCCTCGACGAGCGCGGCCGGCAGCATGACCCGGCGGGAGTCTTCACCATCGCCCCGAGCGCCGACACCCCGAGCGCTGACATCCGGAGCTCCGGCGCCGCCGGTGACCTGGACGTCGCCCTCGACGGCGCGCCGCAGTACCGCCTGGACCCCCGCCCGTACCGGCTGGCCGACTTCGCCCCGACCTGCTGGTGGCAGACCACGTCCCCCGACTCTCACTTCACCCGCGCGACCACGTGCTCCCGCCCCACCCCGGACGGCGGCCGGACCACCCTCACCAGCACCCGCGCCACCGGCGGCACCCGGCTCCTGCGCACCGCCCCCGACGGCACCCGCACCGAGGAACTCCTCGACGCCGACGCGGCCCTGAGCGCCTACCGCACCCACTTCGGCCTCGTCCTGGACCGCCTCCCGACCGCGCCCTGAACGGCCCTGCGGAACGCCGCCGGCTCCGTCGGCACCACCTCGACGAACTCGTCGCGGTCGTGCGCGATCCGGTCGGTCGGGGCGGCGTGTCCGGACGTCCGTGGGCGCGGACGGCATCGTGTGCACGCGCAGAATAGCCGCGCATCGCCCGCTCCGGGAGGATTCGCCGGAATCGTTCGCCGTGGCCGACCGGGCGCCGTAAGCTGCGCGGGCGTGGTC
>NZ_JZWY01000966.1:0-8211 GCF_000966955.1 Streptomyces sp. NRRL S-495 | reverse complement strand
TAGCTGCGCGGGCGTGGTCGGCCCGGCGTCAGGGAAGCGGCCGCGAATCGACGAACTCCGCACCCCGGCAAGGTGGTTCACCCATGAGGCAGACGAGTCGGCGCAAGGACGACGGTGAGGTGACCTGCGAGCAGGTGACCGTCCTCTCCTTCGAGCCCGAGCCCGAGGCCCGGGTCGACCAGGACGGCCGCGTCCTGCTGATGAGCGAGCCCGAGAGTCTGACCCGCATCCCGGTCCGGATCCTCCGGGAGGCCATGACGATCAAGCGGGTCGCGGGCTACTGGATCAGCTGGGCGGAGTGGTTCGGCCCGGACGACATCCGCAACCACGCCCGCTGGGTGCCGGACGAGGAGTACGTCCGGCCCGGCGAGGGCGGTCTCGACGGCCGGCTGGACGTGAAGGTGTCGGCGTACTGGGCGGTGGAGCGGGAGCCGCGCCGGGCGCGGCTGCGGACCAGCGAGGCCGTGGTGACCTTCCCGGCGGGGGAGGCCCGCTGCGAACTCGTCCTGGAGCGCCCCGAGCCGCAGCACCCGGCCACCCTGGTCGTCCATCTGTCGGACGCCTGGTGGTCGGGCGGCCGCGGCGGCCGGACCATTCACCACGGTCTGGCCGGCGAGCTGGAGGGCCCGGGCGGGCGGCCGGGCGAAGGGCGGCGGGGCGCGGCCGTCCACCGGTACGCGGAGTGTGCGACGGGGCACCTGCCGGGGGTGGCCGTCCGCTGACCGGGGGTGTCTCGGCCGAGCGCCTCAGGCGCGTGCCTCGGCCGCAGCCATGCCCGCGTTCGCCCCCGCCCCCACCCCTGCCGCGCCGCCCGGCCAGTCCGCCCGCGTCCCGACCTTCCGGGCGGGGGTGCCGGCCCAGATCTCGCCCGGCCCGGTGGAGCGGGTCAGTACGGCGTTGGCGCCGACCACGGTGCCGGCGCCGACCGTCAGCACTCCGGCCTTGCAGACCACCTTGGCGCCCGCGCACAGCACCGCGCCGTCCTCCACCACCACCCGCCGCATCGCGCTCGCCTCCTGCGGCACCCAGGGGTCGGCGCGGCCGACGGTCACGCCGTTGTACAAGGTCACCCCGGCGCCGAGGGTGGTGTACGGATGCAGCACGGTGCCGAAGCCCCGGTGGAACACGACGAGTCCCGGCCCGATCTCGGCGGCGGCCGGCACCTCCATCCCGTAGACGGCGAGCGCCTCCTGGACCAGGCGGCCCAGGAGGCGGTGGCGACGGCGGTAGATCAGCGCGGTGACGAGTGACATCCACCCATTGTGTCGGCGGTGTTACGAGGAGTCACGCAGGTGTGCGGGGCGCCTGTGGTGGCGGAGGGTCGGCCGCTTCATGCCCGGCTGCTTCGCGTCCGACTACTTCACGTCCGACTACTTCACGTCCGGCACGGCGGTGTCGTTCTTGAAGGCGTCGAACACCTGCTTGGCCTTCGCGGTGTCCCACTTGACCGCCGACTCGCCGGTGTTGGTCTTGAAGTCCGGGTTGGCGATCGGCACGGTGATGCTCTTCCCGCTGCCGCCGTTGACGTCCTTCATGGCGAGGAAGAGCGAGCCGAGGTCGGTCAGCCCGGCGTCCTCGTCGACGATCAGCGTGCCGAGGCCGGAGGACACCAGCGGGTAGAAGGTGAACGGGTTGAGCACGGTGGCCGGCGAGGCCGCCTGCTTGGCCAGCGCGCCGAGGAACTTCTGCTGGTTGCGCATCCGGCCGAGGTCCTGGTCGGCCATCTGGTGGCGCTGGCGGACGAAGGCCAGCGCCTGGGTGCCGTCGAGGCTCTGGCAGCCGGCCTTGAGGTCGAGGCCGGAGTCCTTGTCCTTGACGTCCTGCTCGATGCACATGTCCACGCCGCCGACCGAGTCGACGATGCCGACGAAGCCGGCGAAGCCGATCTCGGCGTAGTGGTCGATGCGGATGCCGGTGTTCGTCTCCACGGTCTGCGCGAGCAGCTTGCCGCCGCCGGAGGCGAAGGCGGAGTTGATCTTCGAGGTGGTCGCCTTGACGGGCTTGCCGTTCTCGCCGGCGTGCTCGGGGATCGGCACCCAGGAGTCGCGGGGGATGCTCATCAGGGTGTTCCCGCTGTCCCCGACGTGCAGGATCATCATCGAGTCGCTGCGCTTGCCGCCCGCGTGGCCGGTGTGCAGGTCCTCCTCCTGGCTGTCGGAGAGGCCGTTGCGGCTGTCCGAGCCGACGATCAGCCAGTTGGTGCCCTTGCCCGCGGCCGGGCGGCCCGGGTAGTCGGTGAGCACGTTCTCGTGGTTGAGCTTGGAGTCCGCCCAGAACCAGGTGGAGACGCTGGTGACCATCAGGGCGATCAGCACGCCGAACACCGACCACTTGACGATCCGGCGCCGCGGCCAGCGTCCGGGGCGGGCGGCGGCGGGCGACTGCGGCCCGCCGGGGGCTATCGGGCCACCGGGCGCGGAACCGGGGCCGCCGGGGCCACCCGGACCGCCCTGTGCGGGCACCGACGGGCGCGCACCGGGCTGCCCCGGCTGCCCGTACCCCTGGGCGGGGCCGTACCCGGGCGCCTGCGGCGGCGTGCCCGGCCGGCCCTGCTGGGGCTGCCCCTGCGGCTGCGGCCGTCCCTGCGGCTGCCCCTGCGGCTGGGGCTGCCGGGGTGCCGGAGCGCCCGGCCCGCGCGGGTTCAGCCCGGCGGGCAGCGGCGGCTCGGCGCCCGCGCCGCCGCCACCGTGCCCGTACGCGGCGCCACCGCCACCGTTGCCGCCGTACGGGTTCCCGCCGCCGCCCGGGCGGCCCTCCTGCCACGTGTTCATGTGGGAGAGGATGCCCGACGCGGGCGCCGGTGACTCCCCCCGGGGCCCCTACCAGGACCCTTGTAGCAGTTTTGATGCACGCGCCGGATCGTTCCGCCGCATGGTGCCGGGCGGGCGCACGCCCCGTGTCCGTCCGGCCACCCGGCCGCCGTCCGGCCGCTGCCAGGCCGCCGTCCGAGCGGTCACCCTCCCGGTCCTCCGTCTCACCGTCCGTCTCACCTGGTGTTCGGTTGTCGGGACGATCCTTGACCGCCCCGAACGCAGCGTGTTTGCATGACTGCCATGGATCAGCGATGGACTCTCACGCGTCGGCGGCACGTCGACCTGCAGCGTGTGTCCTGTTCGCTCTGTTGTGGCTGACGCTCGCCCGTCGAACCCCCACCACTCCTCCTCTTTCCCCGTTCCGCCGCTGCCCGTGCGGCGTGCCCACCGCTGACTGTCTCCGCCCGGTCCCGCCGGGCCGGTCGACGTGCTCGCGGTCGGTGCCGCGCGCCGCCGAAGCGGCGTCCCCGCTTCCTCCCCGAGGTGAATCCATGGCCACCGTCCTGTCCGTCTCCGGCTCGCCGTCCCCGACTTCCCGCACCACCCGCCTGCTGCGCCTGATCGACGAGCAGCTGGAGGAGCGCGGCCACCGCGTCGTCCCCTTCGAGGTGCGCAGCCTGCCCGCGCACGCGCTGCTGACCGCCGACCTGTCGCATCCGCAGCTGGCGGCCGCCCTGGAGCTGTTCGCCGAGGCGGACGGCGTGGTGATCGGCACCCCGGTCTACAAGGCCGCCTACTCGGGGCTGCTGAAGGCGCTGCTGGACGTGCTGCCGCAGTACGCGCTGCGCGACAAGGCCGTCCTGCCGCTCGCCACCGGCGGCTCCACCGCGCACGTGCTGGCGGTGGACTACGCGCTCCGGCCGGTGCTCAGCTCGATGGGCGCCGACCACATCACCCGGGGCTGGTTCGTGCTGGACCGCCACATCACCGTCCGGGAGGACGGCACGACCGTGCTGGAGCGCGAGACGGACGTGCTGCTGCGGCCGGTGGTGGACGCCTTCGCGGGCACCCTGGAGCGCCTCGCCGCCCCCGCCCTGACCGCCTGACGCCGGGTCAACGCCTCGCCGAGGCAGTCGCGTCGGCCCCCTCGGACGCCCTTCCGTCGGCCCTTGCGGGCGCTCCGGCGAGGGGCGGCGAGGGGGCCGACGGGCGTTCCGGCCCCGCTCGGCGGAGCACCCGCGGGCGGCTTCCCGCGCCGCCGCACCGGGGCTCCGTAAGGGGGGTCCCTGAGGGCGGCCCGGCCGACCCCTAGGGGGAGGGGAGGTCCACCCCGTACAACTCCGGTTGGGCCGCTTCCTCCCGTCGGATGACGAGGAGGAGCGGCCCCGACTCCTAACGTGGTTCACATCCCCGCCCGTCCGAGGCGGACCCGCTCCGGTCGGGTCCGGGTCCCCGGTTCACCGGGAGGGTGGGGCTGACTCCCGGTCGAAAACTATCCCCAGCGCGATGTCGCCGGACGGGTGGGACGGAGCAGGCTGGGGGCAACGGGCGGGACCACTTCTTAGGAGACGACAGTGACGACGGCAGCAGCAGCCGTGTACGACCCCCAGCTTCCCGGCGGTGTCCCCGCCGTCGCCGCTTCGGCCCGCCAGGTGACCAAGTCCTACGGTGCCGGTGAGACCAGGGTGACGGCCCTGGACGCGGTGGACGTCGACATCCAGCGGGGCCGGTTCACCGCGATCATGGGCCCCTCGGGCTCCGGCAAGTCGACCCTGATGCACTGCCTGGCCGGTCTGGACACGGTGACCGAGGGGCGGATCTGGATCGGCGAGACCGAGATCACCGGTCTGAAGGACAAGCAGCTCACCAAGCTGCGCCGGGACAAGATCGGCTTCATCTTCCAGGCCTTCAACCTCCTCCCGACGCTGAACGCGCTGGAGAACATCACCCTCCCGATGGACATCGCCGGCCGCAGGCCCGACCAGGCATGGCTGGACCGGGTGGTGGAGACGGTCGGGCTGTCCGACCGGCTCAAGCACCGGCCGACCCAGCTCTCCGGCGGCCAGCAGCAGCGCGTCGCGGTGGCCCGGGCACTGGCGGCCCGGCCCGAGATCATCTTCGGTGACGAGCCCACCGGGAACCTCGACTCGCGCTCCGGCGCCGAGGTGCTCTCCTTCCTGCGCCGCAGCGTCGACGAGCTGGGCCAGACCATCGTCATGGTCACCCACGACCCGGTCGCGGCCGGCTACGCGGACCGCGTGCTGTTCCTCGCGGACGGCGTGATGGTCGACGAGATGCACGCCCCGACGGCTGACTCCGTCCTTGAGCGCATGCGCCGTTTCGACGGCAAGCGCACCAGCTGAGCGGGCGGGAGCGGACAGGACCATGTTGCTCAAGACATCACTTCGAAGTTTCTTCGCCCACAAGGGGCGGATGGCGCTCTCCCTGGTCGCGGTCGTCCTCTCGGTCGCGTTCGTGTCCGGGACGCTGGTGTTCTCCAACACCGCGACCAGCACCTTCGACACGCTCTTCGCCTCGACCGCCTCCGACGTCTCGGTCGGGCCCGCCAAGCCGGAGATCGGCGGCGAGGACACCCGAGCGAAGACGCGGACGATCACCGTCGACAGCGTGCGGAAGGTCGCCGCCGTCCCCGGGGTGAGGACGGCGATCGGTCAGGTCACGGTGGAGAACGCCACCCTGGCGGACCCGGCGACCCTCAAGAAGGTCGGCCCGACCACCGGCGCACCGACCATCGTCGGCAACTGGGCGGACACCCCGCGCAGCCCGGTCGAGATCACCTCCGGTCATGCACCGCAGGGCCCCGACCAGGTCGTGCTCGACGCCGACACCGCGAAGAAGGCCAAGCTCGGCCTGGGCGGCAAGCTGCGGGTGATCATCGACGACAACCACGACTTCACGATCGTCGGCATCGCCGCGTTCAAGACCACCAACCCGGGCGCGGCGCTGGCCTTCCTGGACACCGCCACCGCGCAGAGCGTCCTGCTCGGGGGAGCCGGCTACACCTCGGTCGAGGTCTACGGCGACGGCAGCCGGTCCGACGAGCAGCTCAAGTCCGACGCGCTGGCCGGGCTGGGCGGCGGCTACCAGGCGAAGACGGCGGCCGAGCAGAAGGCGGACGGCCAGAAGAGCGTCGGCTCCTTCCTCGACTTCATGAAGTACGCGATGCTCGGCTTCGCCGGCATCTCGCTGCTGGTCGGTGGCTTCCTGATCATCAACACCTTCTCGATGCTGGTCGCCCAGCGCACCCGGGAGATCGGCCTGCTGCGGGCCGTCGGCGGCAGCCGCAAGCAGGTCAACCGTTCGGTGCTGGTGGAGGCGCTGCTGCTGGGCCTGGCCGGGTCCACGATCGGCATCGCGGCCGGCCTCGGCCTGGCGGTCGGGCTGATCCAGTTGATGAACGCGGCCGGCATGCACCTCGACGCCTCGGACCTGAAGATCGGCGCGGACGTGTTCGTCGCCGGGTACGCGGTGGGTGTCGTGATCACCGTGCTCGCGGCCTGGATCCCGGCCCGCCGGGCGAGCCGGATCGCACCGATCGCGGCACTGCGCGACCACGGGACCCCGGCCGAGGCCCGCTCCAACACCGTCCGGGCGATCATCGGTCTGGTGCTCACGGCGGGCGGCGGCGGTCTGCTGGTGCTGGCCGCCAAGGCGGAGAAGGCGGCCACCGGGGGCCAGTTCATCGGCCTCGGCGTGCTGCTGACCCTGGTCGGCTTCGTCGTCCTCGGCCCGCTGCTGGCCACCACCGTGGTCCGGGTGCTCGGCGCGCTGCTGCCCACCCTGTTCGGTCCGTCCGGCAAGCTCGCCCAGCGCAACGCGATGCGCAACCCGCGTCGTACGGGTGCCACGGCTGCCGCACTGATGATCGGACTGGCGCTGGTGATCGGGGCCTCGGTCTTCACCTCCTCGGTGATCAAGTCCACCAACGACCAGATCGACCGCTCGGTGGGCGCCGACTACATCATCTCGGCCGGCCAGAACGGGGTCTCCCCGGGGATCGCCGCCGCCGTGCGGCAGGTCCAGGGCGTGGACCACATCACCGCGCAGAAGTACCTCCCGGCGTACTTCACCGCGCCGGACGGGAAGACCGTGGAGAACGGCATATCCGCCGTCACCGCGCGGTTCACCGAGGACTTCCGGCTGCCGGTCAAGGAGGGCGCTCCGGGCTCCCTCCAGCAGGGCGCGGTGGCGATCGGCGAGGACTACGCCAAGGACCACGGCCTCAAGCTCGGCGACACCATCAAGGTCGACTACGGCAACGGGCGGGTCCAGTCGCTGCCGGTCGGCGTCATCATGACCAAGGGCAACCAGCTCTTCGACGGCAACACCTTCGCCTCGCTCGACACCGTGACCAAGGCGGTGCCGGCCGCGGACCAGCCGGTGGACGCGATCCTCTTCGGCAAGGCGGCCGCCGGGGCGGACGTCGCGAAGACGCTCACCGGCCTGGAGGACGCGCTCAAGCCGTACCCGCAGGCCTCGGTCCGCGACCAGGCCGGCTACAAGGACCTCGTCCAGGAGCAGGTCAACACCCTGCTCTACATGATCTACGGCCTGCTCGGGCTGGCGATCGTGGTCGCGGTGCTCGGTGTCGTCAACACCCTGGCGCTCTCGGTGGTGGAGCGGACCCGGGAGATCGGCCTGCTGCGGGCGATCGGGCTCTCCCGTCGCCAGCTGCGCCGGATGATCCGGCTGGAGTCCGTGGTGATCGCCCTGTTCGGCGCCGTCCTCGGCACCGCGCTCGGCCTGGCCTGGGGCATCACCGGACAGCAGGTGCTGCGGACCCAGGGCCTGGAGTCGCTGGCCGTCCCGACCACGACCATCCTCCTCACCCTGGGTGCCTCGATGGTCATCGGCCTGCTGGCCGCTCTGGTGCCGGCCTTCCGGGCCGGGCGGATGAACGTCCTCGCGGCGATCGCGACGGACTGACCGCACGCGGCCCCCGGATCGGGGGACCGGGGGCCGCGTCGGGGGACCGGGGAAGGTGGGGCCCGGTCCCGGAAGCAGGGGGGAGCAGGGGGGAACAAGAGGGGGAAGGGGCAGGGTGCCATGTGCACCCTGCCCCTGTTGTGCGGCGGGCGGGCCCACCGGCCGGTTCAGGGGCAGATGATGTCGCTGGCCCGCTCGGCCCCCGGTGCGGCCGAGCCCGCTCCGGTCGCGCCCTCGGCGCGCGCCTCCGCCGCCGGGCCGGAGGGTGCCGCACCGGTACCTCCGCCGGCTACCGGCGAGGACGGCGACGGAGGCGGCGGCGGGGCGGGCACCGCGACCGCCGTCGCGGACGGACCGGCCGCGGCCGTCGCTCCCGCCGCCGGGTGGTCCGTTCCCGCGTACACCTGGAGGGTCGGCCCCAGCCCCGGGACGGGCGTCAGCTCGGCGGTCGGCACCGCGCCGGCCAGCGTCCGCGCCGACTCGGCCCAGTGCGGGTCGTACCGGATCACCG
>NZ_JZWY01000965.1:0-3838 GCF_000966955.1 Streptomyces sp. NRRL S-495 | reverse complement strand
CCGCTGAGCGGAGTCCCAGGTCGGCGGCCCCGGCACCCCGTCGCACCGACGGGGTGCCGGGGCGCGTTCGCTTGCGGGGAGGTGTCGTCCGGGCGCCACGCGCAAGACCCTCGCATAAGCAGCGGATAACAGTTCGGTAGGCATTTCGTGATCAACAATGACTGTTTGTAGCGAATCAGCGTCGCTCAGCGCCAGAAGACCACAGTTTTGCTCCAAGTTGTCGGCGAATGTCCTAAATTGCACCGCGCACAGCGCCCACCAGCAGCTGTTTGTCCCCCATCCCTGCACGTGCTGAAATTCCAGCTACCCCTGGATCCCGTACGGCTGTCGCTCCGCTCCCCGGAGCACGCGGCCACCGGGGGTAGCGCTGGATTGATCCATGGCCGCCTGTCGGCCGAGAGGTAGTTGTCGAGTGAGGCGTAAGCAGCAGGTCGCCCCGCAGCGGCGCTCCGAGCCCCGCCAGAGCGAGCCGAACGGCACGGCACCGGAACCGGGCGGGTTCTCGGCGTTCACCCCGACCGAGGAGCGGCCCCAGGCCGCCCCGGCACCGCAGCCGCCCGGCACCGGGAAGGACCGCCCCGCGGGCGCCCCGGTCCTCGGGTCCGGCAGCGGCCAGGGCACGGACGGCGCCGGGCCGAAGAGCAGCCGGTACGACTTCGTGCGGCCGCGCAACTGGCGCGTGCCGGCCCGTCTGATCGCGATTCTGCTGATCCCGGTCATCATCGCCCTGGTCTTCGGCGGCCTGCGCGTCAACACCTCGATCGACGGCTTCGTCAAGGCCGACCGCGCCCAGCGCACCGCGGCCCTCGCCAAGGCCGCCACCGAGCTCTCCGAGGCACTGGAGAGCGAGCGCGACAAGACGCTCATACCCCTGATCACCAAGCAGGACCCGAACAACGACGTCACCAAGGCGCGCTCGACCACCGACGTCGCCCTCAAGGCGTACAACGCGGCCTACGAGGCGAGCGACAAGTCCGGCGAGCTCCCCCGGCGCCACGACGCGTTCCAGCAGATGGTCGTCTTCCTGCCCCAGCTGCGCGCCACCGCCTACAGCGACACGCTGTTCGCCTCCGCGACCGTCAGCGCCTACTCGGTGATGTTCGCCCCGCTGCTCGCCTACGACAACTCGGTCGGCCTCGGCTCCAGCAACCTCACCAGCAAGGGCCGCTCGATCTACGCGATGTCGCTGGCCAAGGCCTCCGCCTCGACCCAGCGCGCCCTCATGCTGCAGCTCCTGGTCGGCATCGCCGCCCAGAAGACCACGCGCTACGAGAACGTCGACCTCATCCAGCAGCTGCTGGTCGCCCAGCGCCTGGAGCAGACCGCACTCTCCGAGTTCAACACCGGCAGCGCCCCCGAGGACGCCAAGAAGTACGCCGACGCCCAGGTCGCCCAGGCCGTCGCCGACCAGCGGACCGCGTACCGGATGCCCAACGGCAGCGCCCCGACCATGGGCGGCCTGCTCAACATCGGTGCCGCCTACACCCAGGCCGCCGCCAACGGGCAGTCGCAGGGCCGCGAGGTGGCCGACCGCGCGTACAAGGAGGCCAAGGACGCCGGCCTCACCCCGGAGAACTGGAACCAGGCCGCCAACACCCACATCTCCAGCCTCCGCGCCACCGAGGTCGTGCTGCTGGACGACGTGCTCGCCGACGCCGCCGAGCTGCGCGACAACGCGCGCTTCGACGCCATCCTCAACTCGCTGATCGTCATCGTCGCGCTGGTCCTCGCCGGTGTGCTCACCGGCTACGTGGCCCGCTCGATGATCCTCGGCATGCGCACCCTGCGCAGCGCCGCGCTCGACATCGCCGACCACCGCCTGCCCGATCTGGTCGAGAAGCTCTCCAAGACCGACCCGGAGCGGGTGGACACCAACGTCACCCCGATCCCGCTGTACGGCAAGGACGAGATCGGCGAGGTCGCCCGGGCCTTCGACCAGGTCCACCGGCAGGCGGTCGCGCTCGCGGCCGAGCAGGCCCTGCTGCGAGGCAACGTCAACGCGATCTTCACCAACCTGTCGCGCCGCAGCCAGAGCCTCATCCAGCGCCAGCTGGCGCTGATCACGGACCTGGAGAACAACGAGGCCGACCCGGACCAGCTGGAGAACCTCTTCAAGCTGGACCACCTCGCGACCCGAATGCGCCGCAACGGTGAGAACCTGCTCGTCCTCGCGGGCGAGGAGGCCGGCCGCCGCTGGAACACCCCGGTCCCGCTGGTCGACGTCCTGCGCGCCGCCGCGTCCGAGGTGGAGCAGTACGAGCGCGTCGAGCTCTCCGGCATCCCCGAGGCCGAGGTCGTCGGCGCCGCCGTGACCGACCTCGTCCACCTGCTCGCCGAGCTGCTGGAGAACGCCACCACCTTCTCCAGCCCGCAGACCCGGGTGCTGGTCAACGCGACCCGCCTGCCCGACGGCCGGGTGCTGGTCGAGATCCACGACAAGGGCATCGGCCTCACCGCCGAGGACTTCGCGGAGATCAACGAGAAGCTGGCCGAGCCGCCCACGGTGGACGCCACGATCTCGCGCCGCATGGGCCTGTTCGTGGTCGGCCGGCTGTCCCAGCGGCACGACGTCCGCGTCCAGCTCCGCCCCTCCGGCGAGTCCGCGGGCACCACCTCGCTGGTCATGCTGCCGCCGTTCCTGACCCAGATGGCCGCGGCGCCGGAGCCCGAGGAGCAGTTCACCGTCTCCCGGATCTTCGCCGACCAGGAGCCGGCCGCCGAGTGGGCGCCCGACCGGAGCCAGGCCCGCAGCGCCGCCGAACTCGGTTTCGACGACCACCTCACCGGCCTCAACGGTGCCGGTTCCAGCGGCTTCAGCCCGGCCCTGGAGGCCGTCCAGCGCTCGCAGCGCCTGGACCAGGTCCGCCGCGCCGCGCTGGAGTCCGGCCCGGAGGGCGACCGGCCGGTGCTGGACGCCGAGGTCGAGGACGAGTACCCGGCGTACGGCCGTCGCAACGACGAGGACTACGGCCAGGACGCGCAGTACCCGCAGCAGGGCTACGAGCAGTCCGGCTACGCCGACGACCAGTACGGCTACCAGCAGGACGAGTACGGCCAGGACGCCGGGTACCAGCAGAACGGGTACCAGCAGGACGGGTACCAGCAGGACGGGTACGGCCAGTACCCGCAGCAGGGCTACGACCAGTACGGCCAGCAGGACGAGTACGGCCAGGGCGACGGCTACGACCGTTCCGGCTACGCCGGGGAGAACTACGGCAACCGGGCCGAGGAGGCCCCGGCGGGCCACCCGTACGCCCCGGAGCAGCCGGCCCTCCCGGCCGCGGCCGACGCCGGCTCGGCCACCCTGCCGTCCGGGCTGCCGCAGCGCCGCCCCGGCCAGCAGCTGGCCGGCGGCGGGTTCCCGTCCGGCCCGCAGGAGAGCGGCGAGACCCCCAACTGGTTCGCCGGCGCCAAGGACACCTCCTCCGCACCGGCCGAGCCCCGCGGCAGCCACGACGTGTCCGCCCTCGGCGGTTACGGGCCCACCGGCCCGACCGCGGCCGGCGGCCAGAGCTGGCAGTCGCCCAACGACGGCGACTGGCAGCGGGCGGAGAAGCTCCGTGAGCCCTCCTCCAGCGGCACCACCCAGGCCGGCCTGCCCCGGCGCGTGCCCAAGCAGAACCTGGTGCCGGGCAACGCCCAGCCCACCCCGCAGGACGGTCCGCAGGTGTCCCGCGCGCCCGAGGAGGTCCGCGGCCGTCTCACCAACCTGCGCCGCGGCGTCGAGCAGGGCCGCAGCGCCGGCAGTACCGGAAGCTTCCGGATCGACCCCGATCAGGTAGACCCGTCCGGCAACGGACAGCAGAATCGCAGCACCGATCTCTTCGGCGGCTCGAAC
>NZ_JZWY01000964.1:0-439 GCF_000966955.1 Streptomyces sp. NRRL S-495 | reverse complement strand
CACCAGGAGCGTTGAGTTGAGTCAGATGAGCCAGGCCGCACAGAACCTGAACTGGCTGATCACCAATTTCGTGGACAACACCCCTGGGGTGTCGCACACGGTGGTGGTCTCCGCGGACGGCCTCCTGCTGTGCATGTCGGAGGGTTTCCCTCGCGACCGCGCAGACCAGCTCGCCGCCGTCGCCTCCGGCCTCACCTCCCTCACCACCGGCGCCAGCCGGATCTTCGAGGGCGGCGAGGTCAACCAGACCGTGGTCGAGATGGAACGGGGCTTCCTCTTCCTGATGGCCGTCAGCGACGGCTCCGCCCTCGCCGTCCTCGCCGCCCCCGACTCCGACATCGGCCTGGTCGGCTACGAGATGGCCCTCCTCGTCGACCGCGCCGGCGCGGTCCTCACCCCCGCACTCCGCGCAGAACTCCAGGGCAGTCTCCTGCACTGA
>NZ_JZWY01000963.1:0-884 GCF_000966955.1 Streptomyces sp. NRRL S-495 | reverse complement strand
CCCGCACTCCGCGCAGAACTCCAGGGCAGTCTCCTGCACTGACGGTTCGTCGGATACCGTCCAGGTATTCGAAGCACCTCCACGTCCGTCCCGGGCCCGCTTCGGCGGGCTCGGGTTCGGACGTTGTACGGCCTTCGCACCACTGGCTCAGGACTCGTTCCCGAGCTCGCACCGCACCGCCGCACCTTGTGAGGAGAGGAACCGTGACACCGCCCGACGACCGCAGCGGCCAGTACGGCGTTCCGTACCCTGGCACGGGCCACGACGCCTTCGGAACACCCGGCGTCGTCGGCCACGGTCAGCAGTACGGCCAGCCGCTCCCCGGCCAGCAGCAGCAGAGCCAGCAGGGCCCGCAGCACGGCCGGCCCTACGGACAGCCGGCGTACGGCCAGCCGTACCCGCCGGGGCAGTACGACCAGTACACCCAGCCCCAGCCCTCGTACGACGCTCCTCCGGCCGGCTATCCGGGCGGGGCGGGCGGACAGCAGTCCGGACACCTCCGCGGTCGCGGACCGGCTGCCGGGCAGTCGGCCGGGCAGCAGCCCGGCGGACCGTCCCGGTCCGGGTACGACGACTACGAGGACGAGCCGGACAGCGGCCCGCTGATCCGCCCGTTCGCGATGACCGGCGGACGGACCCGGCCCCGGTACGAGCTCGCCCTGGAGGCGCTCGTCTCCGCCGACGTGGATCCGCAGCGACTTGCCACCCTGCTGCCGGAGCACCAGCGGATCTGCACCCTGTGCACCGAGGTGAAGTCCGTGGCCGAGGTCTCGGCGCTGCTCTCCCTTCCCCTGGGAGTGGCCCGGATCCTCGTGGCCGACCTGGCCGAGGCCGGCCTGGTCGCCATCCACCAGCCCGCTTCCGGCGGCGAAACCGGAAACCAG
>NZ_JZWY01000962.1:0-9030 GCF_000966955.1 Streptomyces sp. NRRL S-495 | reverse complement strand
GCCCGACGTCACGCTGCTCGAAAGGGTCCTCAGTGGACTTCGCAAGCTCTAACGCGGCCGCCCCCACCCGCGCCACCACCTCCGCGAAGATCGTCGTCGCAGGCGGCTTCGGCGTCGGCAAGACCACCCTCGTCGGCGCCGTCTCCGAGATCAACCCCCTGCGCACCGAAGCCGTCATGACCAGCGCCTCCGCCGGAATCGACGACCTCAGCCACGTCTCCGGCAAGACGACCACCACCGTCGCCATGGACTTCGGCCGCATCACCCTCGACGAAGACCTCATCCTCTACCTGTTCGGCACCCCCGGACAGGACCGCTTCTGGTTCATGTGGGACGACCTCGTCCGCGGAGCCATCGGCGCCGTCGTCCTCGTCGACACCCGCCGCCTCGCCGACTGCTTCCCCGCCCTCGACTACTTCGAGAACAGCGGACTCCCCTTCGTCGTCGCCCTCAACGGCTTCGACGGACACCAGCCCCACACCCCCGACGAAGTCCGCGAAGCCCTCCAACTCAGCACCGAAACCCCCGTCATCACCCTCGACGCCCGACGCCGCGACAGCGCCAAGAGCGCCCTCATCACCCTCGTCGAACACGCCCTCCTCGCCCGGCTGCGGTGACCCCGGGGCACCGTACGACGGCGCACGGCCGAACGGCGCGGCCCGCGGACCCTCCGGTCCCCGGGCCGCGCCGTCGTGTCACCGCGGCGGGCTGATCAGCCCTGGGCCGCGTCCGGCTCCAGGCCGGCCCGCAGCAGGCCGTAGGTGTAGGCGTCCTCCAGTCCCAGCCAGGAGGCGGCCACCACGTTGTCGGCCACCCCGACCGTGGACCAGGTGGCGGTGCCGTCGGTGGTCTCGATCAGCACCCGGGTCTTGGAGCCGGTGCCGTGCTGGCCCTCCAGGATGCGGACCTTGTAGTCCACCAGCTCCAGCTTGGCCAGCTGCGGGTAGATCCGCTCCAGCGCGGTGCGCAGCGCCTTGTCCAGCGCGTCGACCGGGCCGTTGCCCTCGCCGGTGGCGAGCATCCGCTCGCCCTTGGCCCACAGCTTGACCGTCGCCTCGTTGCCCGCGCTGCCGCCCGGGCCCTGCTCGCTGATGGTGCGCCAGGACTCCAGGGCGAAGTAGCGCTCGCGGCGGCCGCGCACCTCGTCCCGCAGCAGCAGCTCGAACGAGGCGTCGGCGGACTCGTAGGTGTAGCCGAGGTTCTCCTGCTCCTTGACCCTGGCGACCACCCGGCCGGCCAGGTCCCGGTCGGTGGAGAGGTCGTAGCCGAGCTCCTTGCCCTTGAGCTCCACGGAGGCGCGGCCGGCCATGTCGGAGACCAGCATCCGCATGGTGTTGCCGACCGTCTCCGGGTCGATGTGCTGGTAGAGGTCCGGGTCGACCTTGATCGCCGAGGCGTGCAGTCCGGCCTTGTGGGCGAAGGCCGAGAAGCCGACGTAGGGCTGGTGGGTGGAGGGGGCGAGGTTGACCACCTCGGCGATCGCGTGCGAGATCCGGGTCATCTCGGCGAGGCTGCCGGGCGGCAGCACCCGGCGGTCGCACTTGAGTTCCAGCGCGCCGACCACCGGGAAGAGGTTGGCGTTGCCGACCCGCTCGCCGTAGCCGTTGGCGGTGCACTGGACGTGGGTGGCGCCGGCCTCGACCGCGGCCAGGGTGTTGGCGACGGCGCAGCCGGTGTCGTCCTGGGCGTGGATGCCGAGCCGGGCGCCGGTCGCGGCCAGCACGTCGGCGACGGTGTCGCGCACGCCGGAGGGCAGCATCCCGCCGTTGGTGTCGCAGAGCACCACCACCTCGGCGCCGGCCTCGTGGGCGGTGCGGACCACGGCCAGCGCGTAGTCCCGGTTCGCCCGGTAGCCGTCGAAGAAGTGCTCGCAGTCGATGAACACCCGGCGGCCCTGGGCCCGCAGGTGGGCGACGCTGTCCCGGACCATCTCCAGGTTCTCGTCCAGGGTGGTGCGCAGCGCCAGTTCGACGTGCCGGTCGTGGGCCTTGGCGACCAGGGTGATCACCGGGGCGCCGGAGTTGACCAGGGCGGCGAGCTGCGGGTCGTCCGCGGCGCTGCCGCCGGCCCGCCGGGTGGCGCCGAAGGCGACCAGCCGGGCGTGCCGGAGGTCCAGCTCCTCGGCGGCGCGGGCGAAGAACTCGGTGTCCCGGGGGTTGGCGCCGGGCCAGCCGCCCTCGATGAAGCCGACGCCGAACTCGTCCAGGTGCCGGGCGATGGCCAGCTTGTCGGCCACCGTGAGGTTGATGCCCTCGCGCTGGGCGCCGTCGCGCAGGGTGGTGTCGAAGACGTGGAACGCGTCGTCGGGGAGGTTGCTCGCCTGGGTCATGACCCTGGGTCTCCGTTCCGGGAGGTCGGGTACTGCTCTGCCGGTTCTGATTCCCGGCTCCACTGTCCAGCATCCCGCGCGCGCCCGGTGTCCCTCGGCCCCTTGTGGGGGCTCCGGCCGGTCCGGGGGAAACAAAAAGACCCCTCGCGGGTGCGAGAGGTCTGCGCGCGGGTCTGGACGCTGGTGGTCGCTCCGCATCGGGTGGTGCGGGAGCGGTCACTGCGGACCGGCGCGCCTGCTGCTAATAATCAGCGAAAGCGAGGACACGTCGGCAGTCTGGCACATCGTCCGCGGAGCGGCCCGCCCGTCTCGGCATCCGGAACGGGCGGGCCGGGACGGGCCGGGGCGGCGCGGCCGGGCGGGCTCCACGAGCGGCCCGCCCGGCGGAGCGGGATCAGACGATCCGGTGCAGCCAGCCGTGGGTGTCGGGGGCCTGGCCGCCCTGGATCGCGAGCAGCGAGCGGCGCAGCTCCATGGTGACCGGGCCGGGCTCGCCGGCGCCGACGGTCCAGTCGCCGCCGCGGGACTTCACCGAGCCGACCGGGGTGATCACGGCCGCGGTGCCGCAGGCGAAGACCTCGGTGAGGGTGCCGTCGGCGTTGCCCTGCTTCCACTCCTCGGTGGAGATCTTCCGCTCCTCGACCGCGTAACCGAGGTCGGTGGCGAGCTGCAGCAGCGAGTCACGGGTGATGCCGGGCAGCAGGGCGCCGGACAGCTCGGGGGTGACGATCCGGGCGTCCTTGCCCTCACCGAGGACGAAGTAGAGGTTCATGCCGCCCATCTCCTCGATCCACCGGTGCTCGGCGGCGTCGAGCCAGACGACCTGGTCGCAGCCCTTCGCGGCGGCCTCGGCCTGGGCGACCAGCGAGGCGGCGTAGTTGCCGGCGCACTTGGCGGCACCGGTGCCGCCCGGGGCGGCGCGGACGTAGTCCTCGGAGAGCCAGACGGAGACCGGCTTGACGCCGCCCGGGAAGTAGGCGCCGGCCGGGGAGGCGATGATCATGAAGAGGTAGGAGTTGGCGGGCCGGACACCCAGACCGACCTCGGTGGCGAACATGAACGGGCGCAGGTAGAGGCTCTGCTCCGGCTCGTTCGGGACCCAGGCCTGCTCCTGCTGGACCAGCAGCTCGACGGCCTCGACGAAGGCCTCGACCGGCAGCTCCGGCATCGCCAGCCGGCGGGCGGAGGCCTGGAAGCGCGCGGCATTGGCCTCCGGACGGAAGGTCGCGATCGAGCCGTCGGCCTGGCGGTAGGCCTTGAGGCCCTCGAAGATCGCCTGGCCGTAGTGCAGGGTCATGTTGGCCGGGTCCATCTCGATCGGCGCGTAGGGCGCCAGCTGGGCGTCGTGCCAGCCCACGCCCTCGGTCCAGCGGATGGTGACCATGTGGTCGGTGAACACGCGCCCGAAGCCCGGGTTGGCCAGCCGGGCCTCGCGCTCCGCCTGGGGCAGCGGGTGCGCGGAGGGCTTGAGGTCGAACGTGATGGGCGCCTGGGTGGGCGTGCTCATGGCTGTGTGTCCTTCACCGTGGGGTTGGTCCGGGCCGCCTCCGCCGGTGCTCGTCCCGGACTCTCACTCCGGTACGGACGCACGACGGCACGGCCCACTGTCGATACTCGCATCCAGAGGGCCGTGCCGAACAGTCGCGGACTCCTTGGAGAACCGCAAGCTGCCGTTATGGGGTCCGGCCCACCGGGCCGGAACACCGTTTGTCGGGGTCCCGGCCTCCTAGGCGGATACTCGGGCGGCGAGCGCGTCGCCGACCTGGGCAGTGGTACGGGTGCCGGTCCGCTCGGTGAGGTCCGCGGCGACCGCGGCCTCGATCCGGGCGGCCTCGGCGGCGTACCCGAGGTGGTCGAGAAGCATGGCGACCGACAGCACGGTGGCGGTCGGGTCGGCCTTGCCCTGGCCGGCGATGTCCGGCGCCGAGCCGTGCACGGGCTCGAACATCGACGGGAAGGCACCGCTCGGGTTGATGTTGCCGCTGGCGGCCAGGCCGATCCCGCCGGTGACGGCGGCGGCCAGGTCGGTCAGGATGTCGCCGAACAGGTTGTCGGTCACGATGACGTCGAACCGCTCGGGCTGGGTGACGAAGAAGATGGTCGCCGCGTCGACGTGCAGGTAGTCGGTGGTGACCTCGGGGAACTCGGTGCCGACCTGCTCGAAGATCCGGGTCCACAGGTGGCCGGCGTGCACCAGCACGTTGTTCTTGTGCACCAGGGTCAGCTTCTTGCGCGGACGCGCCTGCGCCCGGCGGTAGGCGTCGCGCACCACGCGCTCGATGCCGAAGGCGGTGTTGAGGCTGACCTCGGTGGCCACCTCCTGCTCGGTACCGGTGCGCAGGGAGCCGCCGTTGCCGACGTACGGGCCCTCGGTGCCCTCGCGGACGACCACGAAGTCGATCTCCGGCTCGCCGGCCAGCGGGGACTTCACGCCCGGGAAGAGCCGGCCCGGCCGGAGGTTGATGTGGTGGTCGAAGGCGAACCGCAGCTTCAGCAGCAGCCCCCGCTCCAGCACACCGGACGGCACGCTCGGGTCGCCGATGGCGCCGAGCAGGATCGCGTCGTGGGCCTTGAGCTCCGCCAGGACGCTGTCCGGGAGGGTCTCACCGGTGCGGTGGTAACGCCGGGCGCCGAGGTCGAACTCGGTGCTCTCCAGCTTCACATCGGCGGGAAGCACCGCCTCCAGCACCTTGAGGCCCTCGGCCACCACTTCCTGGCCGATACCGTCACCGGGGACGACTGCGAGACGAATCGTGCGAGACATGCTCGGAGGCTACTCCGGCATCCCAGAGCCTGACATCCAGCGTCCGCCATTCGGACAGCGGGCGTGATCGGCATCGATCGGGTGAGATCGATGCCGATCGATGGTGGATCGCGGTCGACCAATGGCGCCGAGGGAGCGCGCAGCCTTCGCTGTGCGCTCCCTCGGGGGGGGAGTTACGGCAGGGTCAGGATCTGGCTGCGGCGGCCGTCCGGGTTGAGGTGGTGGAGGAGGAGGACGCGGGAGTGGTCGCCGTCGGTGCGGCGGATGTCGAGGAGGGTGGCGGGGTGGACGGGGGCGGCCAGGGCGGTGGGGCCGCCGGGGCCGGTGCGGATGTCGACGGCGGGGTGCAGGACGTCGACGGCGAGGGTGGGGCGGGTGCCGCGCAGGCCGATCGCGGAGAAGGCGTCGGCCGGGTCCCGCCCGGCGCCGGCCAGGCCGGTCCACACCGCGTAGTGGACCGTGCTGTGCCCGGCGCGGACGCCCGGGAGGGCGGCGAGCCGGACCGGCAGGACCACCGTGTCGGAGTCCAGCAGGGCGGTGTCGGTGTCGCCCCAGCGGGCGTTCAGCGGCTGGACGTCGAGTTCGGCGCCGGTGCGGGCGTCGAGGGTCCGGGCCACCAGGACGTCGCTGCCGCGCATCCGGTCGGCCTTGATCACCACGTCGGTGGCGCCGTCCCCGTCGGTGTCCAGCACGGCCCGGACGCCGAACAGCCCGACCGGGGTGGCGGCCGGGGCCCAGACCTGGGCGCCGAGGTAGAGCCGGCCCTCGGTGAGCGGATCCCCGGCGACGGTGGGCGCGTCGGTGGCGGCGCCGGCGGCCCGCAGATTGGCCGCGCGGTCGCCGGGGCGCTCGACGCAGACGTCCCGCAGGTGCTCGGCCTCCTCGGTGCTGCCCTCCGGCACGAAGCCCGCGCCGGGCCCGACGGCCGCCCCGCTGTTCGGCGGGCAGTCCGCCCAGCGGGCGCCCTCCCCTCCGAGCGCGAAGGCGCTGAGCAGGCCGGGCGCGTCAGTACCGGTGAGCGCGACCACGGCGCCGGAGCGGGTGGTGCGGACCGGGGCGGTGGCGGCCAGGTCGGTGGCCGGGCGCGGGGCTGCGAACAGCGGCACCCGCAGGCCGGGGACGGCCGGGTCGTCCGGGGTCAGCAGCAGCCGGCCGGAGAGCTCGCCCCGGTAGCTGCGGGCCCGGCCGCCCTGGACGGCGGCGATCGTCGGGTCCGGGGCGCGGCCGAGCGCGCCGGGCACGCTCAGGGTGACCCGGACCCGCGCGGTGCCGCCGGGCGGCACCTCGATCCGGTCGGGCGCGAGCTCGAAGCGGGCGCCGGACAGCTCGGTGGCGGCCGCGTAGCCGGTCCGGTAGGCGACCGGGGCGGCGGACAGGTTGCGGACCTCGACCTCGCGCACCAGGGCGAGCGGCCCGGTGACGGCGACCGGGCCGAAGGAGACGCCGACGGCGCCCTCCACCGCACCCTCCCCCGCCGCGTAGGCGACGGCCGGAGTGCGGACGGCCCGGTCGACGGCGGCCCGGCCGGCGCCGGTGCGCTCGGGCCCGTAGACCGGGCCGGTGCCGCCGTCGCCGAGCCAGGTGTCCCCGGCGGTGTTCATCAGCGCGGCCTTGACCTGCTCGACGGTCAGGTCGGGGTGGGCCGCCCGGACCAGGGCGGCCAGGCCGGCGGCGTGCGGGGTGGCCATCGAGGTGCCGTCCTCGCGCTGGCCGCCGGTGCCGCTGCCGACCCGGGCCGACCAGATGGTCTCGCCGGGGGCGGCGAGGTCCGGCTTGACCACTCCGGGCACGCCGATGCCGCGCGAGGTGAAGTCGGTGAGGGTGTCGAGCCGCTGCGGCTGGTCCTGGGCGACAACACCGTGCAGCGGGTTGCCGGGCGCGGCGAGGCGGACCCGGACCGGGCCGGCGGCGGCGCCCGCGCGGAGCCGTTCGCCGTCGGCGCGGGCGAGCAGGGCCAGCGGGACCCGGTCGTTGCCGGCGATCTCGGCGAGGTGGTCGTCGTCGGCCGCGAGCAGGGCGCCGAGCGCGCCGGCCTCGGCGACGTGGTCGGCACGCGGGCCCGAGCCGCAGGCGCGCTCGGACTCGCGGGTGCTCCAGGCGAGCACGGCGATCCGCCCGGCGATCCGCTGCCGGTCGGCCTCGGAGAAGGCCGCGCAGCCGTCCCGCTGGTCGGCGGGCAGGGCGAGCTCCCCGGCCACGTCGGCGGTGGACCAGTCCTGGTAGCGGGCGCTCCAGTGGGCCGGCACGACCCCGGCGAGCGGCTGCGGGTCGAGCACGGTGAGGCCGTCGGCGTCGCTGTGCGGGTCGACCGAGGCGGCGACGGCGAGCGCCCTGGCGGCGGTGCCGGGGCTGCCGCCGATGGCGTACACGTCGCCCTCGTTGCCCGCGGCGGCGACCACCACGGTGCCGAGGGCGGCGAGCCGGTCGACGGCGAGGGCGTCGGCGTCGTCGGTGGCGCCGAAGCGGCTGCCGAGCGAGAGGTTCAGGACGTCGAGCCGGTCGCTCGGGTCGCCGTCGCCGTCCGGGTCGGCGGCCAGGTCGAGGGCCTCGCCGAGCTGGTCGGTGGAGCCGTCGCAGCCGAACACCCGGATCGCGTACAGCTGGGCGCCGGGCGCGGCGCCGGGGCCGACCCGGAAGCCGGCCGGGTCCAGGCCGGGCCGGTAGGGGCCCCGGTAGGGCTGTCCGTCGGTGGTGACGCCGAGGCCGGCGGCGGTGCCGGCCACATGGGTGCCGTGGCCGTTGCGGACGCAGTCGATCGGGTTCTCGTCCGGGTGCGGCTCGGGCTGGTAGTGCGGGGAGGACGGGTCGGGCTGGTAGTCGTCGCCGACCAGGTCGCGGCCGCCGGACACCTTGGCGCTCGGGAAGAGGGCGGCCGGCGCGGGCTTCGCCCCGTCGACGGAGCGGAACGCCTCCTCGGTGCCGGGGCCGCCGAAGTCGGCGTGGGTGTAGTCGATGCCGCTGTCCGCGACGCCGATCCGCACGCCCCGGCCGGTGTCGCCGCCGTCCGGGCCGCCGTCGGAGGAGCCGCCCGTCCAGACCTCGGGCGCGCCGGTGACCGGCACCGAGTGGGCGTTGTCCCGCTGCTTGCGGACGATCGGGTGCACGGCCGCGACCCCGGGCAGGGTGCGCAGCGCGGGCAGCCGGTCGGCGGGGGCGTTGACAGCGAGGCCGGTGAGCAGGGTGCGGGTGCGGTAGAGCTCCCGGGCGGCGGGGACGGCGTCGTGGACGGCGTCGGCCAGGCGGTCCAGCGCCGTGGAGGCGCGGGTCCGCTGGGCGGCGCCGGCCCGGGCGGCCTCGCCCCGGACGGCCTCCGGGGAGCGCCGGTTGCGCCGGGCCTCGTCCCCGGCCCGGCGCCAGGCGGGGGCGACCGGTTCGGTGGCGAGTTCCAGCAGGACGGCGACGGGTCCGGCGGCGGCGCGGCCCGGCGGGGCCGACGGGGACGTCGGCGGACTGCCGGTGGCCGGGGCGGCCCCGGTGAGCAGGGCCGGTCCGGCGAGCAGGGTGAGCGTCAGGCCGAGCCGGGCAAGCGGTCGGCGGACGACGGGATGGCGCATGGTCCTCTCCCCCGGCCGGGGGAACTGATCCGCATCCGGTGCCGCTGACGCCCGCCCGCGCGGCCGTCGATCACCCTTCCGGGGGCCCCAAATTAGGAATATCGCGCCGGTCGGGGCGAGCAACTTCCACCGAACGGCGGCAACTTGCACTCCTGCGGGTGACCCTCCGTCAGTCCGTCCGGCCCATTCGGCGGATGAACGCCGAACGGGCCGGGGGCGGCCCGTCGGAGCCGGCCGCCCGGGGGCCGCCGGTCAGTGGTGGCCGCCGGTCAGTGGTGGCGGGGGCGGAAGCGGCGTGGCGGTCGGCGGTCGGGGGCATACCGGGGCTCCTTGGTTCGATACGCGCCGTGGGAAACGGACGCGGCGGGGTGGGGAGGAGGGGG
>NZ_JZWY01000961.1:0-1200 GCF_000966955.1 Streptomyces sp. NRRL S-495 | reverse complement strand
CCCCGGCCCGCCCAGCAGCCGCCGTACCCGCCGCAGGGCCAGCCGCAGCCCGGGTACGGCCAGGCCCCGTACGGGGCGCCCGGCCGACCGCCGTACGACCCCGCCCAGCAGGGTCACGCCCAGCCGGGCCACCCCCGGCCCGAGTACGCCCAGCCCGAGTACCCCGGGAACGAGTACCCCGGGAACGAGTACCCCCAGCACGAGTACGCCGGGCACGACTACCCGACCGGCTACGAGGCCGCCGACGACGAGGGCCCCGGCAGCAGGCGCGCGCCGCTGCTGATCGCCTTTGCCCTGCTCTTCGTACTGGCCCTCGGCGGCGGCATCCTCTGGGCGGTCAAGGACAAGGGCTCCGGCACCGACCAGGCCGGCCCCGCGACCCCCTCTGCCACCAGCACCGACGGCACCACCGGGTCCGGGAACCCCCAGCCCGCCCCGGCCCCCACCGGCGCCGCGCCGACGCCGACCGCCCCCGACCCCGCGGCGAGCACCGGCCCGTCCCCCTCCCAGACCGCCGCCGGCGCCAACGCGCCGGCCCAGGCCAAGGCCCTCGACGAGCTGCTCACCCAGGGCGAGAGCGCCAAGGCCCCGATCGGCAACGCGGTCGCCAAGGTGAACAGCTGCCCGACCAAGCCCGACATCGAGTCCGCCGCCCAGGTGTTCGACAGCGGCGGCAAGCAGCGCGACCAGCTGCTGGCCAAGCTCGCCCAGCTGAGCGTCACCGACCTGCCCGGCGGCACGGACGCCGTGCAGTCGCTGAAGTCCGCCTGGCAGCTGTCCGCCGACATCGACCGGGCGTACGCGAGCTGGGCCCGGACGGTCGCCTCCCAGGGCTGCACGGGCAGCGCCCCGAACACCGCCGACAAGAAGCGCGCCGACGAGCTCAACCCGCAGGCCACCCAGGCGAAGAAGGACTTCGTCACGAAGTGGAAGGCGATCGCCGACCAGTTCGGACTCACCCCCCGCACCCAGGACCGGATCTGAACCACCCGTGACTCGCACCACCCGCCGGCCGTCCGGCCCCACCGCCCCCGACAGCACCGCTCCCGACAGCACCGGTGCGACCCCCGACAGCGCCGACGACCCCGGCCGGGACCCCCGCCCGCGCCGCTCGACGCTGCTGCGCACGGTGACCGTGATCGGCGTGCTGGCGCCGCTCGGCCTGGCCGGCTGGCTCGGCTGGCGGACCGTCGGCAGCCT
>NZ_JZWY01000960.1:0-8714 GCF_000966955.1 Streptomyces sp. NRRL S-495 | reverse complement strand
CCGGTGCCGGCACCCCCGCCGCGGCGCCGCCCGGCGGGGCGGACCCCATCGCCGCCCCCACCGGTACCCCCGCGCCCGGCACCGCTCCCACCGGCACCGCCGACCCCGCCTTCCCGCTCCCGGCCCCCACCGCCACCACCCTGGCCGGCCGCACCGTCCTGCTCGACCCCGGCCACAACACCGGGAACTCCGCCCACACCACCGAGATCAACCGCAAGGTCGACATCGGCAACGCCCGCAAGGAGTGCGACACCACCGGCACCAGCACCAACAGCGGCTACAGCGAGGCCGAGTACTCCCTCGACGTGGTCCACCGCGCCCGCGCGATCCTCGCCGCCCGCGGCGCCACCGTGGTGCTGGTCCACGACGGCGACCGCCCGTGGGGGCCGTGCATCGACGAGCGCGCCCGGATCGGCAACGCCGCCCACGCCGACGCCGCGGTCTCGGTGCACGGCGACGGCGGACCGGCGAACGGCAGCGGATTCCACGTGATCATGCCCGCCAAGGTGGTCGCCGGGAAGGCCGACACCGCGGCGATCGTCGACCCCTCGCACCGGCTGGGCCTGCTGCTGCGCGACAGCTTCCGCGCGGCGACCGGCGAGCCGTACGCCGACTACGTCGCGAGCAAGGGCCTGGACACCCGTTCGGACCTCGGCGGGCTGAACCTCTCGACCGTCCCCAAGGTGTTCATCGAGTGCGGTAACATGCGCAACCCGGCGGACGCCCGCCGAATGACGGACCCTCAGTGGCGCCAGCAGGCCGCCCAGGGGATCGCCGACGCGCTGACCTCGTTCCTGACCACCCGGTAGGAAGCCCGTCCGGCGCCCCCGGCACCCACCACCGGCCCGGTTGACGGGGCGGCGGACCGGGCACTGGAACGATGGACGGGCCGGCGGACGGGCCGGGGCCGGAAGCGCGCGATTTGCAACGACTTCGCCCCATTCCCGAGCCCGCTGTGCACCCGCGAGGCCGTTGGCCCTAGGCTTCTGGTCCGTTCGGGGTTTTCCGGCCGGTCAGCCGACCGGACGGGCGCCGGAACCACATCGGCCGAGCGCCGAACCGAAAACCGCCGACCACGACACACCAACGAGGGGAACGTTAGTGAATCTGCGCGCTCTCACCAAGGGAGACGCCGCCGTCGCAGGTGCGGCCGTCCTGCTCTTCATCGCCTCCTTCCTGCCGTACTGGACCGTCGAGTGCAGGGGCAAGTACTGCGGCGACACCTCGACGAACGCCTGGGACAGTGTCCTGTTCCCCGTGCTGCCCTCGGTCTTCCTGCTCGGCATCCTCGCCGCCGCCCTGATCCTGGTGCAGCGCTTCCAGGGCCAGGCGGCCGCGAACCGTCAGATCCTCGGCCTGCGCCTGGACCAGTGGGGCATCGCCTTCTCGGTGGCCGCGCTCTGGACCGCGGTGTGGGCGCTCGGCGGCGGCATGGAGGGCATCGGCCACGGCTTCGGTGCCTGGCTCGCCGTCATCGCGCTGATCGTGCTGGCCGGCGCCTCCGCCGGCGGCCAGCTGATCCCGGTACTCAAGACCCCGCTGGTCACCGACCGGCCGGCCGCCCCGGCCGCCTTCCCGGCCGGCGGCTACCCCGCCCCGGGCCAGCCGGGCCAGCCCGGCCAGTACGGCTACCCGGGCCCGGACCCGAGCCAGGCCCAGTCCCCGGCCTTCGGCGGCCAGCCCGGCGGCTACGGCTACCCGTCCCCGCAGGCCGGCCAGCCCGGTCAGCCGGTCGCGGGCCAGCCGCAGGACCTCGCCGCCCAGCAGGCCCCGGCCGCGCACGCCGCCGAGGCCGAGGCGGCCCGTCAGGCCGCCGCCCAGCAGGCCGCCCAGCCGCAGCCCGCCCCGGCCGCGGACTTCGCGCCGTTCTGGTTCGCCGTCCCGGCGCCGCGCCAGCTGGCCCCGAAGGACAACCCGGCCGGCGGCCCGGTCGGCGAACTGGTCCCCGGCACCTGGTACCTGGCGGTCGAGCAGCGCGGCGCCGCGCTGGTCGCCCAGCTCCAGGACGGCACCCAGGGCGTGCTGGCCGACACCTCGGGCATCCAGCGCGGCTGACCCCGCGCGACACCCCGTACGGCGAAGGGGCGGGACCGGAGAGATCCGGTCCCGCCCCTTCGCCGTGCCGCGGGCATCACGAGTTGCGCCCGCTCAGCAGCAGTCCTGGACCACCAGCCCGGTCGGCAGCTCCTCGCCGCCGAACACCGCCACCGTCGCCGGGTCGCCGCCGAGCGCCGCGACCGCCAGCAGCAGCGCGCCCGCCGTCCAGGTGGTGCGCTCCTCCGGCCAGATCGCGTCGTCCTCGAACACGTACCCGGTCCAGTACGAGCCGTCGGGGTGCCGCAGGTGCTTCTGGATCCAGCGCAGGATGTCCACCGCGCGGTCGGACTCGCCGATCGCCCACAGCGCCATCGCCAGCTCGGCGCTCTCGCCGCCGGTGACCCAGGGGCGGTCGCTGACGCAGCGCACACCCAGGCCGGGGACGACGAACCGGTCCCAGTCCCGGGCGATCCGCGCCTGCGCGGCCGGGCCGCGCAGCGCGGTGCCGAGCACCGGGTAGTACCAGTCCATCGAGTAGCGGTCCTTGTCGAGGAACCGCTCGGGGTGGTGGGTGACGGCGTGCCGCAGCCGGCCGGCCGCGAGCTCCCAGTCGGGCTGCGGCTCCTCCAGGTAGTCCGCGACCGCCAGCCCGCAGCGCAGCGCGTGCAGGATGCTGGAGGAGCCGGTGAGCAGCGCCTCGTCGGTGGCCCGGCCGTCCTCGTCGACCCGCCAGGCGATCGGGCCGCCGGGCAGCCGCTGGGCGACGATGAAGTCCAGCGCGCGCCGGACGGTCGGCCAGATCCACTCCAGGAAGGTGTCGTCACCGGTGGAGAGGTGGTGGTGCCAGACGCCGACCGCCAGGTAGGCGCAGAAGTTGGTCTCCTTGGCCGCGTTGCAGACCTCGCCGTCGGCGTGCTCCGGCTTCCCGTAGGCGTAGCCGGCGTACCAGGAGCCGTCCGGGTTCTGGCGCTTCGCCAGCCAGCGGTAGGCGGCCTCGGCGGCGGCGTGCTCGCCGGCCGTGTCCAGGGCCATCGCCGCCTCGGTGTGGTCCCACGGGTCGAGGTGGTGGCCGCGGAACCACGGTATGGCCCCGTCGGGCTGCTGTTCGGCGAGGATGCTGCGGACGGTGCCGGCGGCCTGCTCGGCGTCGAGCACCCCGTCCAGCAGCAGGGCCTCGGGGACGGCGGCGGTCACTCCGCCCCGCCCGCGCCCTCGGCCCCGCGACCGGCCCGGTGGGGCTTGGTGGCGTAGGCGACGAAGCTCTTGCCGATGACCGGGTTGAGCGCCCGCTCGGCGGCCTTGGTGAGGGTGCTGATCACCGGGGTGCCGACGATGTCCCAGACCAGCAGCTGGTGGTAGGCCTTGACCGGCAGCGACTTGTCGTTGTCGACGCCGACCGCGCACTTGATCCACCAGTACGGGGAGTGCAGCGCGTGGGCGTGGTGGGTGCCGTAGGGCTCCAGGCCGGCGTCCTTGAGCTTGTCGAGCAGCTCGTCGCCCCGGTAGATCCGGATGTGGCCGCCCTCGACCTCGTGGTACTCGTCGGAGAGCGCCCAGCAGATCTTCTCGGGCAGCCAGCGCGGCACGGTGACGGCGAGCAGGCCACCGGGCTTGAGCACCCGGAACATCTCGTTGAGCACGCCCTTGTCGTCCGGGATGTGCTCCATCACCTCGGAGATGATGATCCGGTCGAAGTGCTCGTCCTCGAACGGCAGCGCGAGCGCGTTGCCCTCCATGGCGACCGCGGACGCGCCCTCCGGCGCCTCGCCGGCCTGCTCCATGGCGGCGAACCACTTCCTGACCTCGGCGATCTCCTCGGCGTTCTGGTCGAGGGCGACCACGTCGGCCCCGCGCCGGTAGCACTCGAACGCGTGCCGTCCCCCGCCGCAGCCCAGGTCGAGCACCCGGTCGCCGGGGGCGAGCGGGAAGCGCGAGAAATCAACGGTCAGCACTGCGGACTCCCATTCCTTCGGTACCAAAGGGTTCCTGACGCCGAGTCAGAGAAATCACGGGGACGGACGAGCGGACGGACGCACCGGCCGGCGCGGCCGCGGGCGCGGGCGCCGGTCACCCGCCGCGCCCGCCCGGCCGTTCGGCGGACGCCGTCAGGCCACGTAGCGCCAGCCCGGGCCGGAGCGGGCCCGGCGGCCGGCGCCGGTGGCGATCGCGGCCCGGTAGCCCTCGACGGTCAGCTCGGCGGCGCGCTCCCAGGTGAACCGGGCGAGCACCCGCTCCCGGCCCGCCGCGCCGAGCGCCGCGCGCAGCTCCGGGTCGTCCAGCAGCCGGCCGAGCGCCGTCGCGAGCGCGTCCGCGTCGCCCGGGGGCACCGCCAGGCAGCTCTCGCCGTCCGGACCGGCCACCTCGGGGATCGCGCCGCCGGTGGTGGCGACGAGCGGGGTCGCGGTGGCCATCGCCTCGGCGGCCGGCAGCGAGAAGCCCTCGTACAGCGACGGCACGCAGGCCACCTCGGCCGAGCGGTAGAGGTCGACCAGTTCCCGGTCGGTCAGGCCGTGCCGGAACTCGATGTGCGGCTCCAGCCCGAAGGCGCGCACGGCGCGGGCGATCGGGCCGTCCTCCTTCTGCGGCTTGCCGACCACGACCAGGTGCGCGTCCCGTTCGGTGCGGACCTTCGCCAGCGCCTCGACCAGGTGCACCAGGCCCTTGAGCGGGACGTCGGCGCTGGAGGTGGTGACGATCCGTCCGGGCACCCGGGCGACCTCGTCCGACGGGGACCACAGCCGGGTGTCGGCGCCGATCGGCACCACCGAGACGGCGTCCGGGGCGGCGCCCAGGTGCGCGGCGATCTCGCGCTTGGAGCTGCCGGAGACGGTGATGATGTGCTCCAGCCGGGCAGCGACCCGGCGCTGCATCCGGGTGAAGGCGTACCAGCGGCGCAGCGACAGCCGCTTCAGTCGGCCGGGGGCCGCGTCCAGTTCGACCCGGCGGTCCACCGTGATCGGGTGGTGGATCGTGGTGACCAGCGGGAAGCCGTGCCGGGCCAGGCCGAGCAGGCCGTAGCCGAGCGTCTGGTTGTCGTGCACCACGTCGTAGCGGCCGCGGTGCCGGGCCAGGTACTGGCGGGCGCGCAGCGAGAAGGTCAGCGGCTCGGGGAAGCCGCCGGTGCGCATGGTGGCGTACTCCAGGACGTCCACCGGCCCCCGGTACTCCTCGCGCGCCGGGGTGCGGAAGGGGTCCTCGGCGCGGTAGAGGTCCAGACTGGGCAGCTCCACCAGCCGGACCGAACCCGGCCCCTCGACCTCGTCCAGGACGGGGTACGGCTGGGCGCCGATCACGTCCACATGGTGGCCGAGCCGGGCCAGCTCACGGGAGAGGTGCCGTACGTAGACGCCCTGACCGCCGCAGAACGGGTCGCCGCGGTACGAGAGCAGGGCAATCCGCAGCGGCTGCGCGGTCATCGTCGGCCCTCATCTCTGCTGCTGTCTGTGCTGCCGGTCGGTAAAGTAGATCAGGTTTCAGTGTGGTGTGGAGTTCACCGGTGACCCTGTGAACAATGAGAGACCTCGAAGATACCGGCCCGTAGCTTCCGCTCAGGATCCAGGGCTGGTGATTCGCGCCACGCCCGGGCACCACGCCCGGCCGACCGTGCCCGTCCGGAGCAGCCCCACCACTCTCGCGCCCGGGAGCGTCCTTGCCGTCACCGTCCTCACCCCCGCCCGCACCGCCCGCGCCGCCGGCGCCCACCCCCTCCACCACCCCCTCGTCCGGCACCGCCCCGGCACCCCTCCCGGCCGCCCCGATGGCACCGCCGCTGACCGCCCGGCAGGCCGAACGGCGGCGGCGGATCCTGCGGACCGCGACCACGCTGGCGGCCCGCGGCGGCTACGACGCGGTCCAGATGCGGGAGGTGGCGGAGGGGGCCCAGGTGGCCCTCGGGACGCTCTACCGGTACTTCCCGTCGAAGGTCCATCTGCTGGTCGCGGTCATGCTGGAGCAGTTGCGCGGCCTCCAGGAGCAGGTCCGCCGGCACCCGCCGACCGAGCCCGAACCGGCGCCGAGGGTCGCCGAGACGCTGACCCGGGCGTTCCACGCGCTGCAGCGCGAACCGCTGCTGGCCGAGGCGATGGTCCGCGCGCTCTCCTTCGCCGACCGCTCGGTGGGCGCCGAGGTGGACCAGGTCTCCGCCGCCACCGGGCAGCTCATCCTGGACGCCATCGGGCAGTCCGGGCCGCCCACCGAGAGCCAGCGTGCCGCCGTCCGGGTGATCGAGCACACCTGGCACGCGGCCCTGGTCGCCTGGCTCTCCGGCCGCGCCTCGATCGCCGAGGTCAGGGCCGACCTGCACACCGCCGCCCGGCTGCTGGAGCTGCCCTGAGGCCGCACCGGCCCCGGCCCGCCGGAGGGCCGCCGAACTGGAACCTGTTCTCACCCCGGCCGCGTCCTGGCACCCGGTCCGGCAGCTAGAGTCGACGGGCAGGACAACTCCATCCCGCTTCTCCAATTCCGGGGAAAGCCGGTGCGAATCCGGCGCTGACCCCGCAACCGTGAGCCCGGCGCCCGTCCGCCGGCGAGCCGGAGCACCCGGGGAGAGGCGAGCGGCCCCATGCCGGGCGGACCACCCCCGGCACCGTCGAGGTCTACGGAACGGCCGGCCCCGGCCGGCACCGCTCATCGAAAGGCACAACTCCGATCATGCTGACCGCCGCCCGCGCGGGCGCCGCCGCCCTGGCCGCCGCGCTGCTCGCCGGAACCGCCGCCGCCACCCCGGCGTTCGCCGACATCCCGAGCCCCACCGCGAGCCTCGGTTCCGCCCCGCTCCCCGACGGCCTGTACGGCAAGGGCGACCCGACGTACGACGGGGTGTGGCGGCAGTCCCTCGCCCTGACCGCGCTGACCACCGCCAAGGTGACCCCGGCCGACTCGGCCGTCTCCTGGCTGACCGGACAGCAGTGCGCGGACGGCGGCTGGCCCTCGTACCGCGCCGACGTCGCGACCGCCTGCGACCCGGCGTTCGAGGACAGCAACGCGACCGCGCTCGCGATCCAGGCGCTGACCACCCTCGGCGGGCACCAGGACGCCGTGGACAAGGGCGTCCAGTGGCTCAAGGCCAACCAGAACGCGGACGGCAGCTGGGCCTACAACCCCGGCAACCCGGGCGACGCCAACTCCACCGGCCTCGCCGTCAACGCCCTGCTCGCCGCCAAGGCCGACCCGGCGGCCGTCGCCAAGGCCGGCCGCAACGCCTTCGACGGGCTCGCCGTGTTCCAGCTCGGCTGCGCCGCCCCCGCCGACCAGCGCGGCGCCTTCGTCTACCAGACCGCCCCGGCCGGCGCCCCCGCCGCCGAGCCCAACGCCCTCGCCAGCGGCCAGGCCTCGCTCGCCGCGGCCGGCGGGAAGCTGCCGGTCGCCAACGGCAACCGGACCGACACCGCCCCCAAGGCCCTGGCCTGCGCCGACGGCGGCGCCACCGCCACCGCCGTCCCCCGGGCCGACTCCGGCGAGGCGGCGGGCGCGTACCTCACCGCGCAGCTCGCCTCGGGCGGCCAGCACCTGACCCTGACCCTGCCCGGCGCCGCGCCCACCCCCGACTACACCGCCACCGCCTGGGCGGCGCTCGGCCTGGTCCAGGGCGGGCACCCGCAGCAGGCCGCGGGCGCCGTCGACTGGCTGGCCAAGGAGGGCGGCACCTGGACCAAGGGCGGCACCGACGCCGCCGCCACCGCCACCCTGGTGCTGGTGGCGCAGGCCGCGCAGCGCGACCCGGCCGCCTTCGGCGGGACCGACCTGGTCAAGCAGCTGACCGCGCTCGGCCCGGCGCCCAAGGCCGTCGGCGCGGCGTCCGCCAGTGCCTCCGCCTCCGCCTCGACCTCGGCCGAGAAGGACAAGGACAGTGGCATCGGCAAGTTCTGGCTGCTCGGCGTCGGCCTGCTGATCGGCATCGGCGGCGGGCTGGTGCTCAGCCTGCAGCGCAAGCGCGGCGCGAAGCTGTGACCCCTCCCGGCCGGGACCGGGACGCGCGTCCGACCACGGCCGCGGTCCCGGCCGCTGCCACCGCTGTCACTCCTGCCACCGCCACCGCCACCGCTGCCACCGCTGCCGTCGTCGTCGAGGACGAGGCGGCGGCGGCCCGGCGGCGGGTGCTGCGGGCGGCCCTGCGCTTCCTGGCCGGGGCGGTCACCGGCCTGCTGATCGTGCTCCTGCTCGGCGCCGCGCCGGCGCAGGCCGCCGGCTACCGCTACTGGTCGTTCTGGCGCTGGTCCGACGGCGGCTGGACGTACCAGCAGCAGGGCCCCGCCGTGCACGTCCCGGCGGACGGCGAGGTCGAGGGCTGGCGGTTCGCCGTCAGCCCCGACGGCGGCCAGCAAGCCACCCGGCCCGGTCCGGCCGGGGACTTCGCCGCCCTCTGCGCCGGTACGCCGGCCGAGGCCGGGCGCAAACGGGTCGCCGTGGTGCTGGACTTCGGCGGCCCCGCCGACGCGCCCGCCCGCGAGACGCCGCCGGAGCCCCGGACCGCCTGCGCCCTCGTGCCGACCCGGGCGAGCTCGGCGGAGGTCCTGGCCACCGTCGCCCCACCGCTGCGGTACGACGTCAACGGGCTGCTCTGCGCCATCGCGGGCTATCCGCGCACGGGCTGCGGCGAGCAGTTGGGCGGGGCCGCCCGGCCGACCGGCACCGCCGCCCCCTCCACCGAGGCCGGCGCGACCGGCACGGCCACCGGC
>NZ_JZWY01000959.1:0-8516 GCF_000966955.1 Streptomyces sp. NRRL S-495 | reverse complement strand
CCGTGAACACCAGCAGCAGCTGATCCGTGAACAGGCCGACCGCGACGCCCAGCAGCAGCAGGCCGAGCGCGACCACCAGGCGAAGCTGGAGTCGGACCGCCTCGGCCACGAGGCCGCCGAACGCCAGGCTGCCCGCGAGGCCCAGCAGCGGCAGGCGGACCGGGAGGAGCGACTGGAGCGCGATCGCCTCGCCCACGAGGCTGCCGAGCGTCAGGCCCAGCGCGACGCCCAGCAGCAGCGGGAGGACCAGAAGCGGGCCGACCGCCTCGCCCGTGAACAGCAGGACCGGGACGAGCAGGAGGCCCGTGAACGGGCCGACCGGGAGGCCCGTGAACAGCGCGCCCGGGACACCCGTGAACGCGCCGAGCAAGCCGCCCGTGAACAGCGCGCCGCCCAGGAGCAGGCCGACCGTGAACGCGCCCGCCCGGCCCCGAAGGTGGAGGCGGTGAACACCGTGAACACCACGGCGGCCGCGAAGATGACCGAGGCCGCCGCGTTCGCGTTCATCGAGGAAAACCGCGGGCTCAGCGTCCGCGACCTCGCCGACCGGACCGGATGGTCCACCGGCTGGGTCAGCGCCCGCAAGCAGCTCGCAGCCGCCGCCGCGTAGTCGACCGCTGGCCGGGCGCCCGCCGAAAGGCCGGCGCCCGGCCCACCCGGAGGAGAATCCGACCATGACCAACGACATCCCGGTGCGACGTCCCTCCGCCTACACCGACGCCAAGGGCCGTGGCACCTGGACGCGGATCGCCGAAGTGCAGCGGGGCGGCGACCCGATCACCACCCAGCAGCGGATCGACGCGGCCGCCCTCCTGGACGACCTGCTCGCCGCTGCCGCGAAGCACGACATCACCCTCGACGACCTGGACTGGACGATCGACCTGCCGGGCGGCTGCATCGACGTGATCACCGCCAAGGCCCGCAAGCGCTGACCAAACGTCGGAGGCCCGGACCAGCACGGTCCGGGCCTCTCTCGGCCCCTCGAAACCCCACCTGCCCCGATCGGCGCGTACGGCCACGGCCGTCCGCCGGGTGAGGCAGGATCAGGGGATCAACTCCAGAAACGGCTGAAGGCCCGGTCTGCCAGGACCGGACCTTCGCGTAGCCGACCTCGTCCCACTAAGAACCGAGGCCTGTTGTCCAGCGTACGGAAGTCCCCCATCTCCGCGCCACCGCTGTCCGGCGTTTCGCCCAGCGACGTGGCGCGTTCTGCTGTCCAGCCGCCCTCTCGCGCCGCGAAGCGCCCGAGGTGCCGTCTCTGCGGCCAGGGCCTCGTGATCACCCTCGGGAAGGTCACCCCGACCTACTGCTCTGGATCTTGCAAGAGCAAGGCGAAGCGCATCCTCGCCAAGGCCAAAAACGCCCCGGGTTCAACCGGCAACGTCGCAGGTCAGGCGGCATCTGGGGCACCAAAAACGGGCGGGCGCTTTAGTAGTAAGGGAAAAATTCCGTCCACCCCAGGTCAGAGGGGGTCTGGGGAGCGAACCGCCCCGAAACGGACATCGTCCGCTGACGGGGGTCGGGACGGCCGGTACGAGCGGCGGGATCGGCACCAGACGGTGGCGCTCGGGTCGGCCTTCTGCAAGTGCGGAACGCGCCTGCTTGGCGGCGAGGCGCGGGTCATGACGGGCGCCGCCGCGAGCTTCTCCGGGGTGCAGACCTGCCACTCGGTGCACCTCTGCCCGGTCTGCATGAGCAAGGTGCTCGCGGTCCGCGCCTCGAACGTCCAGCTCGCGGCCGACGGCCTGGCGGCGGCCGGCTACGTGCTCGCTCTCGGCACCAACACGCTGCGGCACTTCAAGCGGATGCCGTACGGCACGCTGAGGGACGGCCAGCGCGGCGGCCTGGTCGCGGTGCTGCACGATGCCTGGAAGGGCGCGTACGGGTCCGCTGGGCGCCCGTGGCGGCGTCTGCGGGACGGGTACGGGATCGTCGGGTACGAGCGCGCCTTCGAGGACACCTGGGGCTCCGAGAGCGGCTTCCACCTCCACTGGCACGTGCTGTGGGTGCTCAAGGTCGACCCGGCTCTGGTCGGCGACGCGCGGCAGCAGCTGCTCGACCGGTTCCGGCGCGCGGTCGCGCAGACCTGGCGTGACGCCGTGGTCGCGGCCGGCGGGTACGACGTCAGCATGAAGTGCGACCGGCCCGGGTGCTCCTGCGGCGGCGAAGGGCACGGCACCGACGTCCGGTTCATCGGCGCCGACGAAGAGGGTGAGACGGCCAAGTACCTGTACAAGGACGGCGACAAGGGCACCGGCCGGATCGGCATGGAGCTCACCCGGACGGATTTCAAGGACGGCCGGGGCTGGGACCGCATGAGCCCGCTGCAGCTCGGCGACCTGGCGGCGGAAGAGCTGCTGCAGCTCGGCGAGCCGGGCCCGCTGACGGAGCGGTACCGGGAGCGGGAGCGCGGGGTCTACAAGGTCCGCAAGCACTACCGGAGCCAGAGCCTCAACAAGTTGATCAAGTCCTTGGAGATTGAGCAGGACGTCCGGACCGAGGCGGAGATCGCGGCGGAGGAGGGCGAGGGTCTGCGCGCGGTCGCGGTCATCCCTGCCCGCACCTGGTACCGGCACGTCGCCTACCACCCGGGCCGCCGTCTCGCGCTGCTGCGGGCGACCGAGGCACTCGGCGAGACCGGGGTGCGGACGTTGATCGAGAGCTGGGGACTGAGGTGGGGGCAGGACGTCTTCGAGGCCCCGCCGGAGGACGGCACCGACACCGCGACGCCGGCGGCCGCAGTGGACCGGGACGACCCGGTGCACGGCACCTCGGACGACGGCATCACCTGGCGGCTCTCGACTCAGGCCGGGCCGGAGCCGGTCGCCCAGGGCTGGCCGGAGCCGGTGACCGATGAGGAGATGGCGGCCGCCGAATTCCGCCGTCGCCGCCGGACCGTCGCCGCACAGCGGGCGGTCGACGTGGCGGAGGCGATGGACCGGATCCGGGGTGTCGGCTGACCGACCCGGGCCCGACCTTGGCGCATCGCTGCAGGTGGCCGCCGGGGCTGTGGCTGTGCCGGGCCGTGCCGCCCAGTAACCGCCCTGGACCGTCCTGCTGGACGGTCCAGGGCACTAGCTCGCTCCGCCTCGGCGGCGCCGGAAGGTGACCGTACCCACTAACTTGCTCCGCCTCCGAGGGGGCGGCGTCGGTGCGGTCGGGCGTCGGCCTGGTCGACGACGGCGACGTCCTGGTGCTCGTGGTCGACGTCGAGAACCGCGGCCTCGATCGGGAGGCGGCGGGCGCCGGCGAGCGCGGGCTCGGCGGTCTGGTCGACGTCGTCGCGGCGGTACAGCGGGCGGCGGGGAGTGCTCATCCCGGGACCGTACCCGGACCATGATCGCCGAGATGCCAGAGGTGCGACCGACTGCGCCGTTGTGAAAAGGCCGGCGGGCGGGGGCCGGGTTCGTGACAGCTCTTGCATCTCGGCACGGGTGTCCGTCGGGTCGTGATGCAAGGGTGTGTCCGCGCGAAATCTCGGTGGGCTCGGCGTGCTCCTGGTGGTGCTCGACGTCCTGGTGCTCGTCGCCGATCGGTACGTGAAATCGGTGACGTGCAGTACGTCATCGCGGGGTGGTCGGCGAGTCAGGCCGGGCTCGATCGGGACCGCCAGGAGTCGGCGGGGACCGAACCGCGGGGCCGGCCTTTTCGCGCTCGGCCCGCCGACCGCCCTCCCCATGGGTCGGGCTGGGCGGGGGGTCGTTCCCTCGTTGGCGGCGGGCTTGTCCCTGGCACGGGTTCCGGGGGTCCGGCTCCGGCTCCCCAGTCGGTCACGGGTGCGCGCGGTCGGGGGCCGGGCCCCCGGGTTCCGTGCGAGCCTGTGGCGCCGTCATCGAGGGGGCGGCTCCCCGGCCGGGTCGAGCCAGCACCACGACGCACGCCGCACCCGGAATCCGAGGGCATCCCTCCGCAGGCGGCCCGCCGGAGGCTCCCCGTGCTGACCGGTGGGCGGCCTTGGCGCCCGGCCCGGAACGGCCGCAAGGCCGCATGCCCGGCCGGGGCGGCGGGGGCCGCCCCGCCTTGAGTGAGTAGAGAAAGTTTTCGACACCGGGCATGACCGAGCCCCCGCCAGCGGGGTGCTGACGGGGGCTCCGGTTCTTGATCGACATCCCCTCTCGGGGAGCGGTAAACGGGGCGGTAAAGGTAAACGGTAAACGCGTGGCCTGCGGATTTACCGTCAGCCGGTGGCGGCTCGGGGGGCGGGGGAGTGGTCGGGAGAGGGGTACTCCCCCGCCGGGTCGGCGTCCTCGTCGACGGTGATGTCGGGCACGAGGTGGGCGGGCAGGCGGGGTTGGTGGCCGAGGGCCTGGGCGAGCTTGTCGTAGCGCACGCCGAGGGCGGACGGGGGGACGGCGCCCTTGATCTTGACGACCTCGGTGGGGATCCCGGCGTCCCGGAGCGTGCTCGGGAGGGTCTTGGTGGTGGCGCCGAGGAAGCGGCGGGACTGCTGGAGCGAGGCGAGGATGTCGGAGACGTGGACGCCCGCGCGGCCGTCGAGGTCGGCGACGGCGACCAGCTGCTCGACGGCGAGCTGGAGTTCCTCGCGCCAGGCGCCGGCGTCGACCGCGACCGGCTCGGCGACGGGCTCGGCGACGACCTCGGCCGGGGCGGTGGGCAGGACGTGCGGGGTGGCGGCGATCAGCTCGGCCGGGACCGGCCGGACCGTGAGCTGGAACGGCCGGTCGCCCCGGGCCACGCACGCGCCGATGGCGCCGACGACGGAGAACAGGAACACCGACCCGGACCACATCCAGGATCCGGCGACGACGGCGGTCGGCGGCAGGGTGAGGACCAGGCACCGCGCGGCGGCGGTGCGGTGGCGGCGGTGGCGGATCTGGCCGGGGTCGAGGACCGGGGCGGTGAACTCCCCCAGCGCGCTGATCGCGGCGTCGTGCCGCTGGGCCTCGTGGTCGGCGGCGACGAGTGCGGTCTGGTCGGCGGGGACCAGGCCGCCGTTCAGCTCGGCGCGCTGGCGAAGGCGCCGGGCCTTCTTGTGGGCGGCGCGGGCCTGGCGGGCGTGCTCGGCGACGGCGGCGGCGTGGGCGTCGGCGCGGGCCTTGACGATGCGCCGGGTGATCTCCTCGGGGCCGATGGTGTGGCCTCCGGCCCAGTGGGCCAGGGCGACGGCGATGTGTCCGGCGCCGGCGCCGGTGCGGGCGAGGGTCGGCGGGGTGCCGGTCTTCGGGGCCGGGGGCTGGGTGGTCTCGGGTGCGGTGGTCATCAGCCGATCACCGAGTCCCCGAGCCAGGAGACCAGCGGGATGCTGACCTTGGACGTCCAGCCGCCGACGGAGGAGGCGATGCCCCAGGTGGCGCCGGTGACGCACCCCGAGATCGCGAGCAGGCGGGGCTGCCAGCCCTTGGCGTACCAGATGGACAGGCCGAGGCCGACGACAGCGGTCAGGGCGAGCCAGGAGCCGGAGTAGGAGAGAACCTCGGTCACGGCGATGGGCGCCTTGGCCGAGTCGGCCTTGCCGAGGGCGAAGGAGCTGATGTCCTGGCCGGTCCTGTTGCCCGAGCCGGTGACGGCGGCGGCGGCCTTGTTGACGGCGCCGCCGGTGACGGCGGAGGCCAGGACCATGGTCACGGCCGCACCGCTCCAGGGCAGCCACACCGTCCGCGGCTTGAGCGCCCGGATGGTGTGCCCGTCCTTGAAGTACATGACCATGCCGGTGGACACGGCGGTGCAGAAGCCGAACGCGCTGCCCGCGCGGTTGACGGTGTCGGTGACGGTGAAGAGGTCCATGGGTCAGCTCTCCAGCAGGTAGTAGTGCGCGAGGGCGGCGGGGACGAGGGCGAGGGTCCCGGCGCCGACGGCGACCAGGACGGCGGTGGTCAGGGCGGGGTGGACGCGGCCGCTGGCCCGGGCGACGCCGGTCCAGAACACGGTCATGAAGCCGAGGCCGATCACGGCGCCGGGTCCGTGCTGCTCGGCGAGCGGCAGCGCGAACCGGGCCCACAGCGGCGATGCGGCCAGGCCGAGGAGGACGGCCGGGCGGCAGCAGGCCCGGGCCGCGCGCCGCACCCGGGGCCAGTCCACGGTGTGGTGGTAGTCGGCCGGGAGCTCGCGGATCGCGGCCGGGGCGGCGAAGGCCGGCGGCAGGGTCGCGGGCCGCTGGCCGGGGATGTGCCAGGGGTCGGTGACCAGGCCCGGCGTCGGCGCGTAACTGGGCTGAGGGGGAGTGGGGTTGGTCATCGGTTCCACCCCTCGCGGCGGGCCAGGAGGCGGATGCAGTACCAGGCCAGCGCGCCGTCGGCGGCGACCAGGAGCAGGCAGAACAGCGTGCCGATCACGGCGGTCTCCAAGTCGGGGAGCGGGCCCGGCCGATGAGGCTCGGCCGGGCCCGGGGGCGGTCAGGACTGGCCGAGCCGGTCGCGGCTGTGGTCGGTGCGCGGGGCGTGCACGACGCGGCCGTTCGCGCGGGCCTCGTCGTAGTCGGCGGCGGTCCAGGTGCGACCGGTGTCCGGGTCGACGTGGGAGGCCGGGGTTGCGGTGCGGGTCGAGGGCTTGGCCTCGGAGCGGGGGAACATCAGTTGCTCCTCCGCCCGATGAGGCCGGTGAGGACGAACGGCTGGGACTCGTACACGCACATCGCGCGGAACTCGGCGGGCCACTGCCCGTCGCTGCTGGCGTCGGTGACCGCGATCCGGCTGCACCAGGACTCGCGGACCAGGCCGCTGACGACGTCGATCGGCACCGGGGTGACGGTGCGGTAGGCGACACCGTCGGCGCCGTCACGGCGGGCGATGCCGACCAGCGGCAGGTTGATGCTGCTCTTCATCGGACACCGCCCTTGCCCACCAGCACGGCCAGCAGGCGACGGGCGGCGCCGGCCGCACGGGCGACGTCCTCGGGGGTGATCGGGGGGACGTGAGTACTACCGTCGGACATGGCTGTCCCTTCCTTGCAGGGGGTGGCCGGAGCCCCGTCCGGGTCGCATCCGGGCGGGGCTCGCTTGCATCACCTAAGGTAGGGCACGGCGGGAATTTGCGCTACCCCCTTGGTAGTGCACGTCTCTGTGGTCTACCTTCTAGGTAGCGCGAGCGGTTCGAACGCTCGCACAGAAAGGAGGGACGGCATGGCTGGATACATCGCGATCGCCCGGCACTTCGAGGGGCTCATCGAGTCCGGAGAGCTGAAGCCGGGCGACCGACTCCCGACCCAGCGGGAGGTGATGCAGCAGTGGGATGTGGCGGGACAGACCGCCTCGCGGGCGTTCAAGGTCCTGAGGGAGAAGGGCCTGACGCTGGCCACCACCGGCGGCGGCACCGTCGTGGCCCCGTCGGGTAGCGCGAACGTCGCTTCGCGCGTTGAGACCTGGGCAAACACGGGCCGGGCGCTCAAGAAGAACGAGTCCTCCGAGATCTTGGAGGTCGGCCGGGTCGGTGCCACCGAGACCGTCGCCGCCCGACTGGGGATCGACCCGGGTAGCCCGGTGCAGCTTCGCCGGCGCCTTGTCCGCAGGGGCGGAGTGCCCGTGCACATGAGCTCGTCGTACTACCCGCTGTACGTCGTCGAGGCGACCCCGGAGCTGGCCGAGCCGGTGTCCACCGGTGCGTCACGCGAGCTGGCGGCGGAGCGTCTCGGCAGCGTGCAGTCCAGGTGGAGGGAGGAGATCACCTCTCGGGAGTCCACCGGGCAGGAGCGCCAGGCGCTCGGCCTCACTGCCCCGGCCTGGATCCAGCAGGTGGTCAGGACCGTGTGGCTGGCCGATGGGCGGGCGGTCGAGACGGCGATCAAGGTGGTTTCCGCCGAGACCGTGATCAGCCACGAAGGCGAGTTCTGACCGACCAACGAGTGGGCCGCACCGGAATTGCCCTCCGGAGCGGCCCCGTGATCCACGGAGGTACCCCGTGTTCCACACCATCCAGTATCGCCTGGTCCACCCGGGGGTGGCCCGGTGATCAGCACCAAGACCATGACCCGGGCCCAGGTCGACTCTGCCGAGCGGACCCTGAGCCTCGGCACCTGGGCCATCACCGCCGGGGCGATCCTCTACAGCGTCCTGACCGTCACGCCGCTGGTGGAGTCGGTCAGCCCGGACGGCTGGGGCTGGACCGCCCCGGTGCTCCCGCTGGTGGTCGACTCCGCGGTCGTCATCGTGATCCGGCTCGACTCCACCGTCGCTCGCCTCGGCGGTGAGGCCGGAGTGTGGCCGGCCATCCTGCGGTGGCTCACCGGGGTGTTCACGCTCGCGCTGAACGTCGGCTGGTCCGCGCTGGAACGGCACTGGGTCGGGGTCGGTGTTCACGCCGTCGCGCCCGCTCTGCTCATCGCGACCGGCGAGGCCGGCCTCGCCTACCGCCGATCGATCACCCGGGCCCTCGACCGACTGGACCGTGAACACCAGCAGCAGCTGGCCCGTGAACAGGCCGACCGCGACGCCCGTGAACAGCGCGCCCGCGAGGAGCACGACCGTCAGCGCGCGGACGACGAGCGCCGTGAACGCGAAGCCCGTGAACACCAGCAGCAGCTGATCCGTGAACAGGCCGACCGCGACGCCCAGCAGCAGCAGG
>NZ_JZWY01000958.1:0-434 GCF_000966955.1 Streptomyces sp. NRRL S-495 | reverse complement strand
GCTGGGGTCGCATGGGTCCCGACGCTAGGCGCGGCGCCGGGTGGTGCCCCAGCCGACGAACGCACGAAGCGGGGCGGGCGCGCCGCCCGGCGGCGGTGGAGGATCGCACAGCGGGGCGCGGTCCGGCGGCGGGCGGCCTCGGAGGTAGCGACGGGGAACGGCGCGGGCGGGGACGGGGCGGGGACGGGGCGCGGGGCGGCCGCCGGGAGGGCCCCGGCGTGTGACCAACCCCTCCGCGACCTCGGTTGACTCCCCCTTCGGGCCCGTGATGGGATCCTTCAGCCATTACGGAGGCAAGCAGAGGAAGCCGGTGCGAGTCCGGCGCGGTCCCGCCACTGTCACCGGGGAGCACGACCGGAGTTCAGCCACGGAGGGCCGTTTGCGGCCGCCGGAAGGCCCGGGAGCGCGTTCGACCCGGGAGCCAGGAGACTCTC
>NZ_JZWY01000957.1:0-8561 GCF_000966955.1 Streptomyces sp. NRRL S-495 | reverse complement strand
GGGAGACTCTCACCCCCGGTACGTCGATCCAGGGCGCGGACCCTGAGTGAGGACACGCACGCGATGCAGGCTGCCCCGCCGGGCCGGGACCTCCCCCCGAGCACTCCGCCGACCACGCCACCCGCCTTCCCTTGCGCCCGCTGACCCGGGCCGCCGCGTTCGGCGCGGGCGCCGTCGCCGGGTACCTGGCCGACGCCCGGTTCGGCGATCCGCGCCGCGGCCACCCGGTGGCCGGCTTCGGCAGCGCGGCCGGCCGGCTGGAGCGGCTGCTGTGGCGCGACGACCGCGCGGCCGGCACCGCCTTCACCGCGCTGTGCGTGGGCACCGTCGCCGTTGGCGCGGTCGCCGCCGACCGGCTGCTGGCCCGCCGTCCGCTCGGCCGGGCCGCGCTCGCCGCCGCCGCGACCTGGACGGTACTCGGCGGCACCTCGCTGACCCGGGAGGCCCGCACCGTCGGCCGGGCGCTGACGGCCGGTGACCTGACGGCGGCCCGGGAACGGCTGCCGCACCTGTGCGGACGCGACCCGAGCGCCCTGGACGAGCAGCAGCTGGCCCGCGCGGTGGTCGAGTCGGTGGCCGAGAACACCGCCGACGCCGTGGTCAACGCCCTGGTCTGGGGCGGCCTGGCCGGCACCCCGGGGCTGCTGGCGTTCCGCGCGGTGAACACCCTGGACGCGATGGTCGGTCACCGCTCGCCGCGCTACGCCCGGTTCGGCTGGGCCTCGGCCCGGCTGGACGACGTGGCGGGCTGGCCGGGCGCCCGGCTGACCGCGCTGCTGACGGTGGCCGCCGCCCCCGAACCGCGCACCGCCTGGCGGGTCTGGCGGCGGGACGGCTCCGCGCACCCCAGCCCCAACGCCGGGCAGGCCGAGTCGGCCTTCGCCGGCGCGGTCGGCGTCCGGCTGGGCGGGACGCTCCAGTACGGCGAGCGCACCGAGCACCGGCCGGTGCTCGGTGAGGGGCTGCGGCCGGTCGGGGTGGACGACATCGAGCGGGCCTGCGTGCTCTCGCGGCGGGTGGGCGCGCTGGCCCTGGGTACGACCGTCGCCGGGCACCTGCTGCTGCGGGCGGCGCTGAACAGGAAGCGGAGGTACCGGGCATGAGCAAGGCACTGCTGGTCGCCGGGACGACCTCGGACGCCGGCAAGAGCGTGGTCACGGCGGGCATCTGCCGCTGGCTGGCGCGGCAGGGGGTGGCGGTCGCGCCGTTCAAGGCGCAGAACATGTCGCTGAACTCCTTCGTCACCGCCGACGGCGCCGAGATCGGCCGCGCCCAGGCGATGCAGGCGCAGGCCGCCCGGGTCGAGCCGGAGGCGGCGATGAACCCGGTGCTGCTCAAGCCCGGCGCGGACGGCCGCAGCCAGGTGGTGCTGCTGGGCCACCCGGTCGCCGAGGTCGGCGCGCTGGACTACCGCGAGCGCAAGCCGCTGCTGCTGGAACGGGCCCTGGAGTGCCTGGCGGACCTGCGCGGCCGCTTCGACGTGGTGGTCTGCGAGGGCGCGGGCTCGCCCGCCGAGATCAACCTGCGGGACCGGGACATCGCCAACATGGGCCTGGCCACCGCGGCCGGCCTGCCGGTCGTCGTGGTCGGGGACATCGACCGGGGCGGCGTGTTCGCGGCGATGTACGGGACGCTGGCGCTGCTGTCGGCGGAGGACCAGCGGCACGTGGCCGGCTGGTTCGTCAACAAGTTCCGCGGCGACGCGCGGCTGCTGGCCCCCGGGCTGGAGATGCTGCGCGAGCTGACCGGGCGTCCGGTGCTCGGCACCCTGCCGATGCTGCCGGACCTGTGGCTGGACGCCGAGGACTCGCTCGACCTGTCCACCGTCGTCGACCGGACCGCCGCGCGCGGCCCGCTGGGCGCCGATGTGCTGCGGGTGACGGTGCTGCGCTTCCCCCGGCTGTCCAACTTCACCGACCTGGACGCGCTCGCCCAGGAGCCCGGCGTGCTGGTCCGCTGGGCCACCCGGCCGGAGGAGCTGGCCGACGCCGACCTGGTGGTGCTGCCCGGCACCCGGGCCACCGTCGCCGACCTCGGCTGGCTGCGCGAGCGCGGCTTCGAACCGGTGCTGAAGGCCCGGGCGGCGGCCGGGCTGCCGGTGCTGGGCGTCTGCGGCGGCTACCAGATGCTGGCCGGCTCGATCGTGGACGAGGTCGAGTCGAAGGCGGGCCCGATGGAGGGCCTCGGGCTGCTGCCGACGCGGGTGCGGTTCGGGGTCGCGAAGGTGCTCGGACGGCCGGTCGGCGAGGCCTTCGGCGAGCGGGTCGAGGGCTACGAGATCCACCACGGGATCGTCACCGTGGAGGGCGGCGAGGCGTTCATCTCCGATGACGACGGACAGAGCCTGGACGGGTGCCGGGTCGGTTCCGTCCTGGGCACCACCTGGCACGGCGCGCTGGAGAACGACGGCTTCCGGCGCGCGCTGCTGCGCGAGGTCGCGGCGGCCGCCGGCCGGGCGTTCGTGCCCGCGCCGGACACCTCCTTCGCCGACGCGCGGGAGGCCCGGCTGGACCGGCTGGGCGAACTGATCGAGGAACACGCCGACACCGACGCGCTGTGGAAGCTGATCGAGGGCGGGGTGCCGGCGGCCGGATCGCTGCCGTTCCTTCCGCCCGGAGCCCCTGGGGAGCATGCATGAGTGACGTCCGATACCCGTTCACCGCGATCGTCGGCATGGCCGACCTGCGGCTCGGCCTGCTGCTGAACGCGGTCTCCCCGGCGGTCGGCGGGGTGCTGGTGCGCGGCGAGAAGGGCACCGCCAAGTCGACCATGGTGCGCGCGCTGGCCGGGCTGCTGCCGTCCATCGCGACCGTCGACGGCTGCCGCTTCGCCTGCGACCCGGCCGGCCCCGACCCGCAGTGCCCGGACGGCGCGCACACCGGCGCCGCGGCCTCCGAGCGCCCGGCCCGGCTGGTCGAGCTGCCGGTCGGCGTCTCCGAGGACCGGATCGTCGGCTCGCTGGACCTGGAGCGCGCGCTGGCCGAGGGCGTCAAGGCCTACGAGCCGGGGCTGCTGGCCCGGGCGCACCGCGGCGTGCTCTACATCGACGAGGTCAACCTGCTCCAGGACCACGTGGTGGACCTGCTGCTGGACGCCGCCGCGATGGGCCGCTCCTACGTGGAGCGCGAGGGCGTGTCGGTGCGGCACGCGGCGCGCTTCCTGCTGGTCGGCACGATGAACCCGGAGGAGGGCGAGCTGCGGCCGCAGCTGCTCGACCGGTTCGGCCTGACGGTGGAGATCGCCGCCACCCGGGAGCCGGTGGAGCGCGCCGAGGTGGTCCGCCGCCGGCTCTCCTACGACGCCGACCCGGCCGCCTTCGCCGACCGCTTCGCCGCGGACGAGCGGGCGCTGGCGGACCGGATCACCGCCGCCCGCGAGCTGCTGCCGCAGGTCGAGCTGACCGACACGGCACTGCGCCAGATCACCGCCGTCTGCGCGGCGTTCGAGGTGGACGGGCTGCGCGCGGACATCGTGATGGCCCGGACCGCCGTCGCCCTGGCCGCCTGGGCGGGCCGCACCGAGGTGCTGGCGGAGGACGTCCGCAAGGCCGCCCAGCTGGCGCTGCCGCACCGGCGGCGGCGCAACCCCTTCGACGCCCCCGGGCTGGACGAGGAGCAGCTGGACCAGGTGCTGGAGGAGCACGCCGAGCCGGAGCCCGAGGAGCCGCAGCAGGAGCCGGAGGAGGACCCGGACCCGGAGGGCGGCCCCGAGGGCGACGGCCCCGGGGGTGACGGCCCGCAGGACGGCGGCCCCGACGACGGCGGTGGCGGCGGCGCGCCCGAGCCGTCCGGCCAGGACGGCCCCGACGGCCCGCCGGCCGAGGCGGCGGACGGCCCGGCCCCGGACGACGCCCCCGCCCCTCAGCCGGTCCCGCTCCAGCCCCCGTCCCCCGCCCGGGAGACGGCCCCGGTCGCGGCCGGCGACCCGTACCGGACCCGGCTGTTCGCCGTGGACGGCACCGGGCGCGGCGCCCAGGGCCGCCGCTCCCCCGCCGAGACCGACAGCGGGCACACCATCAGGGCCCGCCGCCCGCGCGGGCGCCTCGCCCGGCTGCACCTGAGCGCCACCCTGCGCGCCGCCGCCCCGCACCAGCTGGCGCGCGGCCGGTCCTCGCGGGCCCTGGTGCTGCACAAGGACGACTTCCGCGAGCAGGTGCGCCAGGGGCGGGAGTCCAATCTGGTGCTGTTCGTGGTGGACGCCTCCGGCTCGATGGCGGCCCGGCAGCGGATGACCGCCGTCAAGGGCGCGGTGCTGTCGCTGCTGATGGACGCCTACCAGCGCCGGGACAAGATCGGCATGATCACCTTCCGGGGCGCGGGCGCCGAGCTGGCGCTGCCGCCCACCTCCTCGGTGGAGGTCGGCGCGGCCCGGCTGGAGTCGCTGCCCACCGGCGGCCGCACCCCGCTGGCGGCCGGGCTGCTGCGGGCGCACGAGGTGCTGCGGGTCGAGCGGCTGCGCGACCCGGACCGCCGCCCGCTGCTGGTCGTGGTGACCGACGGCCGGGCCACCGGCGCGCGGGACGCCGTCGCGCAGTCGCACCGGGCGGCCGGGCTGCTGGCCGGGCAGGGTGTGGCCAGCGTGGTGCTGGACTGCGAGTCGGGCCCGGTCCGGCTCGGCCTGGCCCGCACCCTGGCCGACCGGCTGCGGGCCACCGCCGTGACCCTGGACGAGCTGCGCGCCGACGGCGTCGCCTCGCTCGTCCGCGACAGCCGCGGTGGGGGCCACCGCGGCGAGCACCGTCCGACCGTCTCTGCTTCTGCTTCTGCTTCTGCTTCGCGAAAGGCGGCCTGAGCCGATATGCCCAAGGGTGTCCCCGAGAGCGTTCCCGACGACGGTCTGACGACCCGTCAGCGCCGTACCCAGCCGATCACCGCCGTCCACACCGGGCCCGGCAAGGGCAAGTCCACCGCCGCGTTCGGCATGGCCCTGCGGGCCTGGAACCAGGGCTGGTCGGTCGGGGTGTTCCAGTTCGTGAAGTCCGCCAAGTGGAAGGTCGGCGAGGAGAACGCGCTGCGCGTGCTCGGCGCCTCCGGCGAGGGCGGCACCGTCGACTGGCACAAGATGGGCTCCGGCTGGTCCTGGATCCAGCGCACCGGCGAGATGGAGCTGGACAGCGAGGCGGCGGCCAAGGAGGGCTGGGAGCAGGTCAAGCGCGACCTCGCCGCCGAGACCTACCGCTTCTACGTGCTGGACGAGTTCACCTACCCGATGCACTGGGGGTGGATCGACCCGGCGGAGGTGGTGGCCGTGCTGAAGGACCGTCCGGGCAGCCAGCACGTCGTCATCACCGGCCGGTACGCGCCGGAGCTGCTGACCGAGGCGGCCGACCTGGTCACCGAGATGACCAAGGTCAAGCACCCGATGGACGCCGGTCGCAAGGGCCAGCGCGGCATCGAGTGGTAGTGCGGCATCGAGTGGTGGCGCGGCGAGCCCGCCGAGCGTCCCGGTAGTACCAGCGAGAGAAGCAGCAGCACCGTGAACATCCCCCGTCTCGTCGTCGCGGCGCCCTCCTCGGGCGCCGGCAAGACCACCATCGCCACCGGCCTGATCGCCGCGCTCGCCGCCCGCGGGCTGGCCGTCTCGCCGCACAAGGTCGGCCCGGACTACATCGACCCGGGCTACCACGGCCTGGCCGCCGGCCGTCCGGGCCGCAACCTGGACGCGTTCATGTGCGGACCGGAGCGGATCGCGCCGCTCTTCCTGCACGGCGCGGCCGGGGCGGACGTGGCGGTGGTCGAGGGCGTGATGGGGCTGTTCGACGGCGCGTCCGGGCGCGGCGAGCTGGCGTCCACCGCGCATGTGTCGAAGCTGCTGCGGGCGCCGGTGGTGCTGGTGGTGGACGCCTCCTCGCAGTCCCGGTCGGTGGCCGCGCTGGTGCACGGCTTCGCCTCCTGGGACCCGGAGGTCCGGCTGGCCGGGGTGATCCTCAACCGGGTCGCCTCCGACCGGCACGAACGGCTGCTGCGCGAGGCCCTGGAGGAGGGCTCCGGGGTGCCGGTGCTGGGCTCGGTGCGGCGCTCGGCGGCGGTCGCCACGCCGTCCCGGCACCTGGGGCTGATCCCGGCCGCGGAGCGCTCGGCGGAGGCCCTGCGGGCGGTGGCCGACATGGGCGAACTGGTCGCCGCCTCGGTGGACCTGGACGCGGTGCTGGAGCTGGCCCGCACGGCTCCGCCGCTGACGGCGGAGCCCTGGGACCCGGCCCGCGAGGTGACCCCCCTGGACGCCGGTGACGGTGCCAGTGCCGGTGCTGGTGCCGCCCCCGGTGCGGCCCGGCCGAGGATCGCGGTGGCCGGGGGCGCGGCGTTCTCCTTCTCGTACGCCGAGAACACCGAGCTGCTGACCGCCGCCGGCGCCGAGGTGGTGCCCTTCGACCCGCTGCACGCCGACGCCCTGCCGGAGGGCACGGCGGGCCTGGTGATCGGCGGCGGCTTCCCCGAGCTGTACGTCCGGGAACTCAGTGCGAACGGGCAACTGCGGGCAGCGATCGCCGCGTTCGCCGCCTCGGGCGGACCGGTCTCGGCCGAGTGCGCCGGACTGCTCTACCTCGGGCGGGAGCTGGACGGCCTGCCGATGTGCGGGGTGCTGGACACCTCGGCCCGAATGACCGAGCGGCTGACGCTCGGGTACCGGGAGGCGGTCGCACTGGAGGACTCGACGCTGCTGCCGGGCGGGGCCCGGCTGCGCGGGCACGAGTTCCACCGGACGGTCTGCGAGCCGGAGCACGGCGAACGGCCCGCCTGGGGCTGGCGGCTGCCGACCGGTCTGCACTTCGAAGGATTCGCGGGCGCGGCGGGCGCCGAGAATGTTCACGCTTCGTATCTGCACCTGCACTGGGCGGGATACCCGCAGCTCGCCGCCTCCTTCACCGCGGCGGCCGCCGCGCACCGGGCCGGCTGAGCGGACCGGCGGCGGATCCGACGGCCCTTCGGGTCTGGTGCTTTGGCCGTCCGGAGCGTCAGAATGGTGACAAACAACCGCATATCGACCTTTTCGCAACCGGTACCGGCCAGACCCGACCGCCTTTCGGCGAACCGACCGATTGCCGGCGACCGCCTACTCGACGGGGCGCCGAACACGCCCCCGCGGCGCCGCACACGCCCCGGCGGGGTGAGCAGGCTCGAAGGAGCCGTCACCATGCGTCACACATTAACCACGCTGCATCGCCACCCCACCCCCGTCGACCTCCCCCACGACCGTCCGCACGCCTGCCCCGTCCCGCTGTCACCGACCGCGCTGGACGAGCTCCATGACGAGTACCGGGACCTGGTCGCGTCCCAGCGCCTCCCGGACGGCATCACCTTCGGCCAGTACTACCGCGTGCTGCGCACCCAGTGGCGCGGCGAGAACGTCGTCGGCCTCGACGACGGCGCCCTCCGCCCCGGTCCGCGCAGCGACGCCCAGCTCATCGACCACCCGTCGGAGAAGCTCAAGGGCGTCGTCCCCACCCTGGTGCTGCTGGTGGACTTCCCCGACCAGCCGCACGACCCCGCCCACACCGTCGAGCACTTCGAACAGTTGCTGTTCAGCTCCGGAACGTTCCCGACCGGCTCGATGCGCGACTACTACCGCGGCGTCAGCGGCTTCGACCCCGCCGCTCCCGCCAACGGCGGCATCGACGTCCAGGGCGCGGTGCACGGCTGGTTCCGGCTGCCGCACCCGCTCTCCTTCTACGCCAACGGCCTGTCCGGCCAGGACACCGGCGCCTTCCCCAGGAACGAAGTGGGCATGGCCGCCGACACCCTGGAGATCGCCCGCCAGCAGGGCGTGGCGTTCCCCGAGGAACTGGACGTGCTGGGCGAGGGCATCGTCACCGCGCTGTTCATCGTCCACGCCGGCCCCGGCGCCGAGGCGGTCCCGAAGCTCCAGCGGCCGGGGGCCCTGTGGAGCGCCAAGTGGAGCTTCACCCCCGGCTTCCCGACCGATTCCAGCCTGACCGTCCAGACCTTCCTCACCGTCCCCGAGGACTGCCGGGTCGGCGTCTGCTCCCACGAGTGGGGCCATCTGGCCGCCCGCTGGGCCGACTTCTACGACACCGGGAACCCGAACCTGGAGGCGGTCTCCAGCGGCCTCGGCAACTTCTGCCTGATGGCCTCCGGCTCCTGGGGCGGCCCGGACCGGCTGCACGCCGGCGACCGGCCGGTGTACCCGAACGGCATGCTCCGGATGTTCCACGACTGGACCCGGCCGCAGAAGATCACCAGCACCGCCAAGGACATCGTGCTGCGCCCCGTCTCCGAGGACGGCGACATCCTGCTCGTCCGCAGCCCGCGGATGAACCCCAAGCAGTACATCGTGGTCGAGTACCGCCGACAGAGCGGCCAGGACACCTTCCTGCCGGACCAGGGCATCGCCGTCTACGCGGTGGACGAGTCCATCGACAACGTCAACGACGAGAGCCACCTCGCCATCGAGCTGCTGCAGGCCGACGGCCGGCGCGACCTGGCGGACGCCGTCGTGCCCAACCGCGGCGACAAGGACGACCTCTACCCGTCGCTCGGCAACAACCTCCTCGGCGAGCACAGCAACCCGCCGCTGAACGAACCGGACGGCCAATGGAGCGG
>NZ_JZWY01000956.1:0-3465 GCF_000966955.1 Streptomyces sp. NRRL S-495 | reverse complement strand
GGCCAATGGAGCGGCGTCACCATCGAGGTCGCCGGGACCCCGGGGGCCGACCGGATGGAGGTCAGCGTCACCGTCGAGTGAGGCGTCGAGAGAGCCGTCGAACGAGCCACCCGCTCCGCTCCGGGCGCATCCGAACGACCGTGGGCCGCCCCGGAGCGGACCGGGGCGACCGCCGCCCCGCCCGCCGCTCCGGGCCGCGGCCCCGCCGGTGGCTCCGGCGGAGCCGCTCCGGTACGGACCGAGAGGCCGGCCCCGGGCAGCGGCGGCGGTCCCGTCCCCCTGATCCGTCCCACGTCCGGGACGGATCAGGGGGACGGGTCTTCGCCGAGGTCGGGGTCGGGGGCGGGCGCAGCCGGGAGGACAAGGGTGGCGACGGCGCCGCCGGTGGGGTGGTTGGTGAAGGTCAGGGTGGCGCCGATGACGCGGGTGTGGCCCTGGGCGATGGTGAGGCCGAGGCCGTGGCCGCGGCCGCGTTCGCGGACGCTGGTGCGGAAGCGCTGGGGGCCGTCGCGGAGGAGTTCGGGGCCGAACCTACGGACAGTCTCGATCGGCCCCACCCTCCGCCGATCGGCCGTATTTCCGCCATCACCGAGGGTGCACCGGCCACGACGGCACGACCGAAACCACCGCAGCCGCAGGATAGCCCGTCAGCTCCACAGCGCGCTGCGCCGGCCCGGGCTACACGGAGTGCCTCGGCCTTCGCGAAGGCCGAGGCACCTCCCCGATGATGCCGGTCATCAGCACAGTCACGAGACACTGACGCCGAGACTTGAGGCGACTTCGACGTTACCGAGGTGTGGAGAACTGGATATATCCGCCAACGAGCCCAGAGTTGACGCTTGTGCAGTATGCGTAGCTCCAGCCGTCGAACCAAAAGTACTTCCAGGGACCGTAAACGTTCTGCCCATTCTTACAGTAAGCGACAGCCTGGAAGAATTGACTGTCACCCTCATAGGCACAGTAAGCCCCGAAAGTATTGTTGTCCTGCCATGTCGTGCAACCGCCACCGCCCGCCGAGGCGGGGGAAGCACTGACCACGCCAAGAGCAAGCGTGGTTGCAGCAACAGCGGAAACAGTCAGAGTGCGAATTTTCTTCAAGCCAACCTCCCAGTAGGTGCAATAAATCCTGATTGAACCTTGCTGCAAGCTCGACGCCGAACCTACAGCATTCTCCAGAGAGGCGCAGGACAAATTAGCGAAGCTAAACTGCCACATCCGCAACTGAGTTGACGATCAGTCACCACCTCGTCAAGGGTTGCCCGTGATCGACAGGGAAGCCACCCCAGCTACCGAAACACCCCCTATTGAGGGTAAGGGCCCAACCTTCCGTATGACAACAGGTCTTATGAATGGGAGGGTTGGGCGGTGACGAGGTTGGTCCAGTGGCGGATGGGGTTGTCAGTGGCGGCGGGTTGCCGGTGGTGCAGGAGTGGCACGCGGCGGTAGAGCCAAGAACTCGCGGACTTCGGCATGGCGCCCTCCGGCACTTGGGCGGCGCGGCAATCAGTCGGCCTACGTCTCCGGGAGGACGAGGGTGGCGACGGCGCCGCCGGTGGGGTGGTTGGTGAAGGTCAGGGTGGCGCCGATGACGCGGGTGTGGCCCTGGGCGATGGTGAGGCCGAGGCCGTGGCCGCGGCCGCGTTCGCGGACGCTGGTGCGGAAGCGCTGGGGGCCGTCGCGGAGGAGTTCGTCGGGGAAGCCGGGGCCGTGGTCGCGGACGGTGAGCCGGTGGCCGTCGACGTGCAGGTGGATCGGGCCGCCGCCGTGGCGGTCGGCGTTGAGGAGGAGGTTGCCGAGGATGCGGTCGAGGCGGCGCAGGTCGGTGCGGACGGAGGCGTCGGCGCGGACCTCGACGTCGACGTCCAGGCCGGTCAGCGTGACCGTGCGGCGGACCGCACGGTCCAGTGGCACGGCCGCGAGGTCGGGCGTCTCGACGTCGGCGTCCAGCCGGGAGACCTCCAGGAGGTCCTCGACCAGGGCGCGCAGGGCCTGCACCCGGTTCTGCACCAGTTGGGTGGGCCGCCCCGGCGGCAGCAGTTCGGCCGCCGTGACCAGACCGGTCAGCGGGGTGCGCAGCTCGTGCGCGACGTCCGCGGTGAACCGCTGCTCGTCCTCCAGCCGCCGGTGCAGCTCCCGCGACATGAGGTCCACCGCCGCCGCGAGGTCGGCCACCTCGTCCCGCCCGTCGACGAGTTCGCCGATCCGGGTGTCGGTGCGGCCGGCGGCGATCCCCCGGGCGGCGGTCGCCGCCGTCCGCAGCCGGCGGCTGATCCGGTCCGCGACCAGCACCCCCGCCAGCACCGTGATGAAGACGGAGGCGACGACGGCGAGCAGGATGATCCGGTCCAGGTCGGCGATGGCCTGCCGGTCCTGGGCGAAGTCGACCCGGACGGACAGCACCTCGCCGCCGCTCCGGACCGGGACCGCCGCCCACACCGACTCGCCCCCGGGCCCCTGGGCCAGCAGCGACCCGCGCCGCCCCTCGGCGGCCAGGGCGCGCAGCCGGGCCGGCAGCTCCGGGGCGTCCAGGGCGGCCTGTCGGCGGCCATCGCCGGTGAGTTCCTCGTTGCGCTCGTAGGAGCCGAGCGCCGCGTCCAGGGCGGTGACGGCGGAGTCCCGGGCCTGGTCGACGTGCTGGCGGACCATCGCCTGGTGCACCAGCAGCCCGACCGCCACCGCGACCAGGACGGAGATGGCGGCGACGGCGGTGGCGATCTGGCGGCGCAGGGTCATTCGCCCCGCCTGAGCTTGTAGCCGAAGCCGCGGACGGTCTCGATCCGCCCGCCGCCGATCTTGGCGCGCAGCCGCTGGACGTGGACGTCGACCACGCGGGTGTCGGCGCCCCACTCGTAGTCCCAGACGCGTTCCAGCAGGACGGCGCGCTCCAGCACGATGCCGGGGGCGGCGGTGAACTCCAGCAGGAGGCGCAGTTCGGTCGGGGTGAGCGGGACGAGGGCGCCGTGCACCCGGACCTCCATGGAGTCGGTGTCGACCTCCAGGCCGTCGAAGCTGCGGACGGGGGTGCGGGGGGCGGGGGCGACCGGGCGGGGGCGACCGGAGGGACCGGGTCGGCGGGCGCGGGTCCGGGGGCAGGAAGCTCGGCGGGCGGCGTGGGAACGGGCGCGGGCTCCGGCTCGGCCGGGACCACGCGGACGCGGCGGAGCACCGTGCGGATCCGGGCGACCAGCACGGCGCTCTCGAACGGCTTGACCACGTAGTCGTCCGCGCCCGCCTCCAGCCCGGACACCACGTCCACCGGGTCGGTGCGGGCCGACATCATCAGGATCGGCAGCTGGCTCTCCTCCCGGATCCGCCGGCACAGCCCGACCCCGTCGAGCAGCGGCAGCATCACGTCCAGCAGGACCAGGTCGGGCCGGACGGCGTGGAACATCTCCAGCCCCTCCAGGCCGTCGGCGGCCGTGGCGACCGGGAACCCGTAGCGTTCCAGGGCCATCCTGGTCGCCT
>NZ_JZWY01000952.1:0-778 GCF_000966955.1 Streptomyces sp. NRRL S-495 | reverse complement strand
CGTGTTGCCCGGCCCGGGCCATCGCCTCGGCCACTCTGGCCAAGGCCTGGGCCTGCTGGTAGGGATTGGTAATGGTGCGGGTGAGATTCAGCGCCTGCTCGTGTTGCCCAGCCCGGACCATCGCCTCGGCCACACTGACCAGGGCCCCGGGCTGCTGGTCGGAGTCGGCAATGGTGTGGGCGACGTCGGCCGCCTCTCTGGCGAGGTCAGCGGCCTGTTTGTGTTGTCCGGCCGCGGCCACCACCTCTGCCACAGCAACCAGAGACTTCGCCTGCTGGTCGGGGTCGGTGATGGAGCGGGCCTGTGCTGTGACCAATGCGACGGTATCCGGGTCGTCGTGCGCCGTCGCGAGGATCCGCGTCAGGAGAGCGGAAACCGCCCTTCGATGCTCCATAGCCTGGGTGAGGGTCAGTGCGCGCCGGATCTGTCCCAGATGTGCCCAGGTGACGATGAGGTCGTCCGGGGTGTTGGCCACCTGCTGGTGCAGCGTGTCCCGGCGCAGGGAGAGCCGCAGGCACATTGTGAGGTCAGGCCCCGAAGGGTTGGCGATCTCGAGGCGGAAGGCGTCGGCGATTTCAGCCAGGGCCGGTGCGTCGGTACCGGTGGTTTGCCACAGTCGATCGTGGCGGACCGCGTCGGTGCCGAGTGTGCTCAGGCGCCGCGCGTCGCCGGTCGCACGCAGTAGCTGCGGGTAGCCCGTCAGGGCGTACTCCGATGTGTCCGGCGGCCAACTGGCCTGCCGCCAGCGTTCGGCGAAGGCATGCACGCGCTCCCGGTA
>NZ_JZWY01000951.1:0-6593 GCF_000966955.1 Streptomyces sp. NRRL S-495 | reverse complement strand
ACATGCACGCGCTCCCGGTAGTCAGCGAGGGCATTCGGCGTCAGCCGTTCCAGGGTGCGCTGCTGGAGTTCCTCGTGGGCGAAGGAGAAGAGCGGGGCTGGTCCCCGGTCGGCAGTCGGCCACTGGGTGCTACGGCGCTGGAAGGACCGGCCGAGCGATCCCCCGAGGACTTCTTCTATGTGCCAGGAACTGGCGTCGCCGGCGAGATCGGCTAGGTCTGCGGCGCTCAGGCCGCCATTGCTGGCCGCGATCAGGCAGGTGATGTCCTGTTCGAGGCGGGTGCCGGTCAGTAGGGTGTGCAGGTCGCGTTCAGCGGCTCTGCGTACCGCCTGAGCTTCGGGGGACGGCGCAAGGCGGCGGTCGATGCGGGTGTCGTGCAGCGGGTGGTTCTCCAGAACGTCGCTGGGCACGGGCGGATTGGGCCGTCCGGCGATCAGAAGCCGCATGTCCGCCGGCGGTACGCGCGGCAGCAACGCGGCGACGCTGTACCCGCTGCTGGCCGTTACCACGCCAGTGTCCTCGTCCAAGCCGTCGACCAGCAGGACCAGTCGCCGCCCGGCTTGGGACGCCTGGTCGGCTGCGCGTTCGAGAGCGTCCAGGAACTGCCCTTGGGAAGTGCAGTCCGCCTCCCCCTCGTTCAGGTACTCCCGCAGCTGTCCCTCCAGCGCGGCGAGGAAAGCAGTGCGGTCCGAGCGTCCGGCCGAGCGCGCGGTGATGAAGAATGCCAGCACATCCACGCCTTGCGGGGGGTTGAGGGCAAACTGCGCCATCAGCGCGGTCTTGCCCGACCATGCTGGCGCCAGCCACCGCCAGTATCGTCCGACCGCATCGCCGTCCTCTCGGCCCGGAATGACCGGATTCGGCGCGGTGCAGAACGCGGCCATCGCTGCGAGCTCGTCCTCGCGTCCTTGGAACGACGAGGCGGCGAGCTCGCGGACCTCGTGCAGATAGCCGGAACGCAACACCCGGGAAGGCAGCCCCAGGACGAGATTGCCTCCGACCTTGACGACGCCGCTGTTCGCGAACCCCCCACCCTCAGCCTCCGCCGACCCGGTGCTCTTGGCTGACTCCCGGTACATCCCCACCCGTTCTGCGTCCTCCCCGCCTTGCGCGACGGCCGCCTTCCGGCCACCTTGGTCCGAGTGTGCCGTGCAGCGGCTTACTGCTGCACGTAGCCAGTGCTCGCGATGCCACCGTCCTCGGAGTTCACGTCGCCGGTCCGTTCGACGACCATCTCGCCGCGGGTGCCGCCGGAGGTCGCCAGGCCGCTGTTAGCCCGCGAGCCTTGTCCCTTGGCGGTGGCGGATCCGGTTTCCGACACCCGCACTGAGCCGCCCCCAGTACCCGCCATCACGGTCCACACCGCCACACCCAGTGCCAGTACTGCCACCAAGGCCGAGACGATGCCTGCCACCTGGTTGGCACGATCCCAGCTCAGGAAGCAGAACACTCCCGCCAGTACCCCCACCGCGAGTCCGGTTACCCCGACAACCACCCGCTGCTGCCCGCTCATCGCCCCACCCTGCCTACTGATCAGTTGGTCACAGCCCACTGGCGACCCTCAACCGATGACGGTAGCGCTACCCATGCCCAGCCGCACGGACTTGGCTGGGTCATCGGCCCGAGCGTTGACCTCGTTCAACAGCTCGAAGTCACCGCGCCCTCGTCAGCGCCCGCACCGTAGAGTCTGGTCACCAGCGACAGTACTGGCGTCCTGGGATGAGGGAGGGGACAGCGGTATGGGCTCACTGCGCGTCGGGATCGGCAAGGTCGCGGCCGTGCTCGCGAGTGACGGCAGGGACGCGTACGTCCGGGTCCTGGCACTGCGTCATGCGGAACGCTGGGTCGTTCATCACTGCTGGGCCCTGGTTGGCGCCGAACCACCAGATTGGGCCGAAAGCGTGTGGATGTACGAGCAGTACGCCTTCGTCGCCGCCCGGGTGACCGCCAGTGACCTGTCCGTGCTGTGCTCCGATGAGTCCTGTTCCAGCGTGGCGGTAGGACCGCTGACGGTCTGGGCGCCTGGGCCAGCGGACACGGTCAGCCAGGAGCGTCGACCCGGATACTCACGCCACGACCAGCCGCAGCTGTCATTCCCCGTCACCGAGTACAGGATCTCACCGACCGACCAGGCGGGCTGGCAGTTGCCCCACATGATGCTGGTGGGCGAAGGTGATGCTCCTTCATTCCCGGAGCCGAACAGCGCGTGGCGGGCGTTCTTCGAGGGCGACTTCGCGCTGGCCGGATCGCGCACCCCGACGAGCGACCTCGCCGTGGTGCGCATCGCCGAGCGCGGTGCCTGGATCGGCAGCGTGCACATCAGCGCGACCGAGCTCAGTGTCACCGTCGAAGGCGACGACGTGCAGGGAATCTACCTTGAGCTCTTCGGGGTTGAGGAGCGAGGCGTCCGAAGGATCGATGCGCCGGGACCTGTCGTAATCCCGCTGGCTCAGGGGCTGCCCGCACACGCGTGGCTGTGGTTGAAACGCGGAACGGCCTGGCTGGACTACCGCTCCATCGACCCCGCCTCCGCATGGTCGGGCGACCTGCGGCTGGCCGGCGTGGAGATCGACCTGCCGGTCGATCCGCAGGCCACGCTGGAGGCGCTGATCGCCTCGGGGGAAGGACCTCACCTGGAGTTCAAGGAGATGCTTCCCTCCAGGCAGAGCCGCCGGACGCTCAAGACCGTCGCCGCATTCGCCAACGGCGCCGGCGGCACCATGGTTTTCGGTATCCACCGTGACGAGGTCACCATCACGGGCATCACCGAAACCATCAGCACGAAACAGCGCGACGAGCTCGGGAACCTTGTACGGGCAACTGTCCAGCCGACTCCCGACTTCGAGATCAAGGAATACCGTCTCGATGGAAAGCTGATCTTCGTCATGGAGGTGCAGCCGGGGCAGAGCCCTCCGTATGCGTTGATCACCCCGGAAACCCGCGACAAGCAGCCGGAGTACTTCGTCCGGCGCGGCTCCAACACCTACGCGGCGCAGCCCGACGAGCTGCGCGCGACCGTGCTCAGGAACAGCGGACAGCCCAACGACTTCACCGGCTGGCGGCATCCGGGTTGATGACCGGACCGCCCCCCCGTATCAGCGGCAATAATCAGCGAATGACTGAGATCTACGTCGACCTCGGGGTGGTCACAGCCCCGTCAGGGGTACTCGTGCTGGGGATGGCGGGCTGGATTGACTACTGGCCGCAGGTCGGCCGGCCGCTGTCCGAGCGTGCCCTGGCCGCGGCGGCTTCCGGTGGCGGCCATCTTCACGGCCCCGAGGGCAGTGAGCCCCGCGCGTGGATATGCGAGGCCATCGCGGTGCCGGCCGCCACAGAACGGCCGTTGCGGGTGCGGGCACTGACGTCGCCTTCGCCCTTCGACGGCGAGCCGACGGTCTCTGTTCTGGAGGTGGATCTCGGCCTGCCCTGGCTTGACGACGATGGTGTCGGGTCGGTGGAACTCGGCGACCTGCCGGTCGACCGGTGCGGCATGGTGCTCGGCGACGCGCGGGCCCTGGACGGCTTCATCGGCTTGGACGGTGAGTCCGCCGACGGTCTGGCCGACGTTACGTACTGGGGCAAGTACGAGGAGACCGTCCACGCGCAGTTCGGCGGTGACCGTATCGCCCAGCGGCACGATGGATACGGCCCGCGCGGATGGCTCGACCTGCCGCTGGCTGACGCTGAAGCAATCGCCGACAGGCTGAGAACCTGGACCCGTGAAGGTCCTGGCAAGGGTCTGATGGTCGCGGTGGATGCTCACACCGACTTCCATCGGTTCAACCGCGCCGGTTGGAACCACCCGCTGCTGGCCGGGGCCATCGAACTCGGCGGATGCCAAGTATTCGGGCTGGGTTGGGACAGTGGGGATCACTCCATGCGCCACCATGGTGAACGCGCTTTTGGGCAGGTCTATCCCGCCACGCTTGAAGCCCGCACAGGCGAGGCGATTCTGCGCTGGACCATCCCGCCCTACAACACCAAGCACGACGAAGTGTGATCGCTGAGGGCTGCCCGCGTCCGCATGAGGAACGCTCACCGAATAATCGTGAAGGCGAGCACACCATCGCTGACCTCGCCGCACTGTTCTCCGTTGGTCGCGCTACCGTCTCAGTGTGCTGAAATACCACCAGACCACGGCAGCCGCATCGAACCCTGTAGGACAGTGACGTGCTGCCCTACGTCTATCGGATCACCAAGTACGATCCCGTCGACCGCGACGAGCGAGGTATCTACACCGGTACGGAGGAAGCGGTCTGCGACCACGGACCGGTCGAGGCCGCTTACCTTCGAGCGGTCGCTGCCTTCGCCGAGGACACCGGAGTCCGGCACCTCTCCATCCGCGAGCCCCAGCTCGCGTCTGGCTTCGCGCACTTCGGCCTGGAGCCCGCGATTGAGGGGCACGGCCTGGCAGGGCTCTTCCCAGGCGACCTCGCCGGCTTCCACGACGGGGTGGAAGTGCCGCTCCCGGTCGGCCTGGAACTGGTGCGGGCGATGCTCCGCGACAGCGGCGTCTGGTGCCGCCTGGAGGTCGAGGACACCTTCGCCGTACACGTCGGCTGGGACCAGTACCTCTACGTGGGCAGCAGTCACCCTTGCGAAGCGGCCGTGGGCCGTGTCCGCGCCCTCGGGCTGTTCCCGGAGCGGCTGGACTCTTCGCCCTACGACATCGCGCACGACGGCACAGGTGTTCAGCGGCCGGCCGACGCCGGCTTCTGGGCTCGCCTGAGGTGGTCGGTCAGCGCGCACCACGCTGCGATCCTGGAGGAGAACCATGTCGGGAACGCCTCGCGCTGGCACCGCCTCACACGCGACAACATCGACGCGGTGCGCTCCCGGCTCGCACCGCGCGCCCTGCTGACGGTCTGGCCGGACCTGTCCACCGACGTGGACGCCCTCAATGGCTTTTTCCCCGACGACGACATGGTCGAGATCGTCTGGGAGGACCAGGACGGCCGGATCACCAGCGCGATCGTCGACGAGACCGACTTCACTGCGCTGGCCGCCCAGGTCTCGGGCGCTCGTGCCGCTGCCGTCCTGTCGCTGGACCTCGATGCACGCCGCCCGCTGTTCACAGCTGTGCTGCCGGACGACGACGGCGTCGTCCGGGCGCGATGGCGGACCGAGCCGACCCCCAGCGACCGGAACTGGGCCTTCCTCAAGACCCTGCACCGTGGGCAGATCGTCAACGGCACCGTGACCGAGATCGCCAGCTTCGGTGTCACGTTCGTGGACATCGGCGGCTTTACCGCGATGATCAACATCCCCGAACTGTCGTGGCGCCACATCAACCACCCCACTGATGTCGTCGCCGTTGGGCAGCGGATCACGGCCGAGATCCTCGACGTCGACATGGTCTGGGAACGGGTACCACTGTCCCTCAGGGCGCTGCAGGAGAACCCACTGCCCGAACTCGCGCAACGGATCGGTCAGATCGTGACCGGTCCGGTCACCAGGCTCGTGCCGTTCGGTGCCTTCGTCCGCATCGAGGATCGGGAGGACGGCTTCGAGGGGCTGGTGCACAACACCGAGCTCGCCGAACCGCCCGTGGACCGGCCCGAGGACGTCGTCCAGGTCGGCGACCTCCTCACCGTGAAGATCATCGACGTCGATCTGAAACGGCACCGTATCGCTCTCTCGTGCACGCAGGCCCGCGCGGCAAGCTCGGAGGAACGCCCTCATGCCTGACGATGAACTGGATCTGCTGCACGCCAAGTTGGAACAGACCCGCACCGAGCTCGACACGGCTCGACGTGAACTCGGCGATCTGCGGGCGTGGCTGTGCAAGGAGCTTGGAATCATCCACAGGAGTCCTGGCCCGGAGGGGCTGACCGTCCTGAGCGTCGTCAGTGACAAGGAAATCGTTGCGGCAGTGGTGCAACTTCGGGCCGAGGTCGACGCCCTGAAGCAACCGAGCGACGGGACCGACCCCCGCTGGTCACAGATCGACTACCTCATCTTGGAGGGACGCAGGATCCAAGCCCTGCAAAAGATCCGAGACGAGTTCGGTGGCGGCATCCACGACGCGCTCGAACTGCTCAATCATCGCTTCCTGCGTCTGCGGGAAGATCGACCAGAGGACTTCACGGCCAGCAAACACGAGCCCAAAGAGCACTGACAGGCGACTGCGGCACCTCCAGATCAGTACCGCCCGACATGCCAGTCACGTCGGCGTGAGTGGGGTGGGGTGAGGACGGCAGGGGTGATCGCGCCGGTACCGTACCGGCCGTTGGCCTTGTCGATGACCGGTTCCAGGGTGCGTTGGTTCTCGATGAGCGGGTCGAGGGTGAGTTGCACGTAGCAGGTGGAGGCAGGGGCGAGGTGGGTGACACGGGCGGTGACGGCGCGGATTCGGGCGCGCTGGAGGCCGAGAGCGGTGAACATCGTGTTGAGAGCCTCGGTGAGGGCCGGGGTGTGGGCGGTCGGTTCCTTGAGGGTGCGGGTCCTGCTCGTATGACTGCGGTCGGCGTAGGTGATCTGCAGTTCGATCCCCTTGGCGATCTGCTGGGCGGCCCGGAGCCGGGCGCCGAGATCTGTAGCGAGAGCGGTGAGTGCCTGGCGGATCTGGACGGAGTCCAGGACGTCGTGATCGA
>NZ_JZWY01000950.1:0-6901 GCF_000966955.1 Streptomyces sp. NRRL S-495 | reverse complement strand
TCGCGAGCGGCAGGTCGGCGAGGTCACCAATGGTCTTGATCCCGTACCGAACCAAGGCCCGTTCCAGCACGGGGCCGACGCCCGGCAGGGCCCGCACTGCCCGTTGGCGCAGGAAGTCGTCGGCGGCCTGCTGATCGGGCAGGACCCGGACAGTGCCGGGGGTGGTGCAGTCGGCGGCGATGGTGGCGTGCATGCGGGTCGGGCCGATCCCGCCGGAGGTTGTCAGTCCGTACCTGGCGAGCAGGCGGGTCTGAAGGAGGTCGGCGAGATCGGCCGCGCCACGGCCGAAGTACTTCTGGGCACTGGTGAGGTCAAGCAGAGCGCTGTCCGGTGGGAGCGCCTGGACGGTCGGGGTGATGTCGTCCAGCACGGTGAAAAGTTCGCGATAGGTCTCGAACGACACCTGGTGAAAACGCAGGTGAAGGATCGCCAGTGATGTGGTGGCCATGGTGGTCATCCCGCGCTTCCGGGTTTCACCAGACGCCTCAGAGTGTCTCGGTCCGGGATCCCAGAGGTGCGCTGCTCAGGGCGTGGGCTCGCATGGGTCGTGCGTCCGGCCCGCGTGATGGTCCTCCCTCGGCGGGCGGCGTGCGGGTGTGTCCTCACGGTGGTGGCTCTCCTTGCTGGTCCCTCGTGTCTGTTCTCCGGCGCCCCACCTGTCCCCCATCGTAGATCTTGTTCGAATATTTGTGCGAGAAGGTCTCATTGGGCTCGTGCCGCGGCTGCCGAGGAGGGTGGCGCTGGCGCGCAGCGCCATCCCCGAGCGGTGATCACGCGCAGATTGCCGTTACGGACACGAATGATCGTGTCACCTGGTAGTTGGCGTGTCGCAACTTTTTATCGGGCCCGCGCGAGTGTCAGTTGATCGACGGCAGTCAGGCCTAGGACGGAGCGTGCCGATGGCGGCGAGCAAAGCGGTGTTCGTGGGGGAGCACCAGGGCGGGAACGATCTGAACCAGCTGACGTTGCTTGAGCGGCGCCACGAGACCGGATCGTTGTTCCACTACACGAGTGCTGAGACGGCAATCTCCTACATTCTGGGCAGCGCAACTCTCCGATTGTCTCCGTTCGAGTCGCTGAATGATCTGTGGGAGGCTCGCCCGAAGTACCCAGGGTTTTCCGTGCATCCAGACGATCTCGCTTTCTTCCAACCGCCGGAACTGGCAGACGCTGTATGGAAGGAGATCGACCGCCACATCCGGCTCCACGCGAAGACCGCGTGCCTCGTCCGGGATTTCGATCTGCCGGACGAAGCGTGGATCCGGGATGCCGAGCGAGGATGGGCGCACCTCTCGCAATGGGACCGATACGGGGCCGGTCACACGGGCGTGTGCCTCGGGTTCGACCGCAGGGCCCTGGTGCGGGCGTTGGACGAACTCGACGAAGACGGCGCGCTGAAGTTCCACGGACCCGTCCGCTATCGCATGGAGCCACCGAGCATGCGGGAGATGGACATCGGGCAGGTGCGCCACTTCGGGGTCGACGCCGCCGCGCTGTTCTTCGCCGAAGCCAACCGCAGTCAGCTCTTCTTCAGCAAGCACCGGGACTGGCGCCCCGAATCCGAGTACCGACTGGTGCTCCTCAACGAGTCCCTGCAGCCCGCTTACATCCCGATCCGCGAATCCCTCACCGAGGTCTACCTCGGTGACGCCTTCCCGGAGAACCGGATGCAGGATCTGTTCGAAGCGATCGCCGGGTACCCAAAGGTCGAGGTCGTGTGGAAGCTGCGGTACTTCAATCGGGGGCTGCACAAGTTTCCGGCCTCGACGGCGCAGACTGCCGCAGACGAGGCCGGCGGTGCACCGTCATTCGGTGACATGTTGGTGCCGCGGCTCGGCGGAAGCCTGGCGGAACGGCTGGCCGCCCTTCGCGACGCGCATCACAAGGCAAGCAACCTACGCGCCCAGGCCAAGGTGGCGCACAGCGATCTCGCGCAGATGATTACGGCCTCTCTCGGCCAGCTCCGAGCGAGCCTCAGTGCGTGGCCGCAGGTACAGGTGGACGTCAGTAACTCGTTGCCACAAGCCGTGCCGGAGGCGCAGCGGTCCCGCAGCGCGGGTATGCCCGGTGAGCGGGTGCACTGGGAGAACGGGGCGCTGTGCATCGTCACTGGACAAGCGGGTAGCACTCCCACCCTCGTTGCCTCCGCAGCGTTCCAGGTTCTCGACGGCGGAAGGGTCCGCCTACACGCCGTTGTCGCGACCGAGCCGGGTCCAGACGGCTCCACCCGGAAAGAACACTGGCGCGCGAAGCGCGAGGTAGCAGCTGCTGATGCTGGGGAGGCTCTCGCGGCGCTGCTCGACCAGCTTCGGGTCCAGGCCGAGGTCCTCCGGCCGACATTCCAATGACTCCACCACCCTGAGTAGACGCCCGGGGAGCTTGGCGGCGCGAGTCGCCGCCCGGGCGGCCACAGCCTAGGTCGAGCTCAAGGGGCCGAGCGCGCTTGCCCATGCCTCATGAGACATAGCTCAGCCTGGAGAACCAGGGGAGGCGTGCCAGAGCTGGCCCGCGCCGCCTATCCGGCCTTCGCCGCCGACACCAGTGCCAGCGGCTTGGTGGTCGCTGGAACTGAACGGAGGGCTGGCAGCGGCGAGGAGTTGGCGAACGGCTGCCTGGCCACCGCGCTGGTGGGCGTCTGCGATCTGCTGGAGGTTCCAGGCGTGGGAGCCGATCACGCCCACCGACTTGCCGCGCCTGGACACGGTGCCGCGCATCAGCAGGTAGAGGTGGTGGAAGAGGGTATGGGCGGCCTGGTCGTGGGTGTCGTCGAAGAAGGTCAGGTCCACCTGCCCGCCGCCAAGACCGTCGTCGACGGACACGAAGATGGTCCGGCGTCCGGAGCGCATTGGCGGCGTCTGGATGGCGACCTTGGCACCGGCGACCAGGACGGTCTGCCCCGCCGGGAGGGCAGCGAGACGGTGGGAGGAGGTGACGCCGAGCTCCTCCAGGAGAGAGTGAAGAGGGGCCATCAGGTGGGCGCTGACGTCCATGCCGACAACCTCCAGCTCGGCCTGGAGCTCCTCGCCGACAGTCATGGCGGGTAGCCCGGTGCTGCCTTCGGTCGCGGCAGCGGTGGTGAAGGTGAGCTGGTCGGGAATTGCGGTGGCCCGGTGCTGGCGGTGTAGTTCGTCCAGGTGCAGCAGGACTTCGCGCCGGTTGGCGCCAGCGGTCAGGGCATCGAGGGCACCGGTGCGGGCGAGGCGCTGGGCGATCGGGAGGGTTGGGTGTGCGCGGACCCAGAAGTCGGCGAGGTCGTCGTAGGGGTGGCCGCTGGCGATCCGCCGGGCCTGCTCCTCGGTGATGCCGTGGACCTCAGCGAGGGAGATCCGCAGGCCCAGACGGCCGTCGGGCAGCGGCTCGGCGCGGTAGTGGCTGTCGGAGTGCTGGACGTCCAGCGGCAGGATCGGCACACCGCGGTCGCGGGCCTCGGAAAGGATGTGGCGCTTGGGGTACATCCCGGGGTCGTGCTCCAGCAGGCCGCAATAGAAGGGGACGGGGTGGTGCGCCTTGAGCCACGCGGACTGCAGGGTGGGTAGGGCGAACGCGACGGAGTGACTCTTCGCGAAGCCGTAGGCACCCATGCTGGCGACCATCGCCCAGACCTCGTCGATGACCTGCTGGGTGTAGCCGGCCTCGGCGGCACGCCGGCGGTACCAGGCTTCCAAGGCCGGGAGCCGGTCGGCACGGGCCAGGGCGCGGCGAGCCTCCTCCCCCATCGCCAGGTCAGAGCGGGTCATCGTGGCGAACACCTTAATGATCTGCTCGTTGTAGATGACCACGCCGTAGGTGGACCGCAGAACCGGGGCCAGGTCGGGGTGCGGGTAGCGGACCGGCCTCTTGCCGTGCCTGCCCAGCAAGAAGGGCCGAATCATGTCAGACCGAACCGGGCCCGGCCGAAAGAGCGAGATCTCGGCCACCAGATCCTCGAACGTCTCCGGCTGGAGACGGCCGACCAGGTCCAACTGTCCAGGGGATTCGAGCTGGTAGACGCCGAGGTTGCGGCCGTTCCTTAGCAGTTCGAAGACCGCTGGGTCGTCCAGCGGAACCTGTGTGCGGTCGTCGAGGTCGATCCTGTGCCCGGTGGTGCGCTCGATCTCCTGGACGGCGTAGGACATGCTGCTCTGCATCCGGATACCCAGGACGTCCAGTTTGAGCAGACCGACGCCGTCCGCCTCGACGTCCTCCTTGTCCCATTGGGTGGCGGGGAAACCGTCGGTGGCGGTCGGCACGACGGGGGTCCGGGAGAGCAGGGTGTCGTCGGAGAGGATCACTCCGCAGGGGTGCATGGCGGTGCCGCGGGGCAGCGCGTCCAGGCCTTCGGCGAGATCCCAGAGCCTTCCGTAGCGTCCGGCCTGGGCGGCGGCGACCTGCCGCAGCTCCGGCAGTTCCTGCAGCGCGATCTTCACGGAACGGGCACTCAGGTGCGGGAAGGCCTTGGCCAGCCGGTCGGTCTCGTCCGGGGGCAAGCCCATGGCCAGGCCGGCGGCGCGGATCGCGGAGCGGGCACGGTAGGTCTCAGGCATGCTCAGGGTGCAGACCCTGCTGGTACCGAACCGGTCCATGATCCGCCGGTAGACGTCCAGACGTCGGGCGGACTCCACGTCGATGTCGATGTCCGGCAGCGAGCGGCGGCGCAGGTTCAGGAACCGTTCCATGATCAGCTCGTGGTCGAGCGGATTGGCGAAGGAGACGCCCAGCAGGTGGACGACCAGGCTCCCGGCTCCGGAGCCTCGGGCCTGCACCCGGATGCCCATCTCCTTTACGTCGTCCACAACCTGAGCGACCGTCAGAAAGTAGGTCGGCCATCCGAGGGTCTGGATGACCCGGAGTTCCTCCTCCAAGCGCCCACGCATAGTGGCGCTGCGGTCGTAGTCGAGCCGGACCATCGCCGCCTCGCACCGCTCGCGCAGGACCCGCGCCGAAGTCCCCGGGGCGGCCCCGACCATGTGCTCCTCGGGGAAGTGGACCCGGCCGATCCCCAGATCGCTGTACGGGTCGAGTCGGCAGTCGCCCGCGGTGCGAGCTGTGGTGGCCAGCAGGTGTGCGGCCCCGCCGGAGTCCTGCCCGGCCGCTCCCAGGTGCAAGGTCCCGGCCCGCCGACCCAGCAGGTTGATCACCTCTTGATCGCCAGGGCGGATCCGTCCACCCCTACATCCGCCGCCGCAACGGCCACGAACAGCCCACCATCGCCCACCCGCTCATGGAACGCGCCCTCGCCAAGACCCTCGGCGTGCCGCTGTTCCAGGAACAGATGATGCAACTCGCCATCGACTGCGCCGGCTTCACCCCCGCCGAGGCCGACAAGCTGCGCCAGGCGATGGGCTCCAAGCGCTCGCACGAGCGGGTCGCCGAACTGTGCGAACGCCTGATGACCGGCATGGCCGCGCGCGGCATCCCGACCGAGGCCGCCGAGGACGTCTACACCAAGATCGACGCGTTCTCCGGATACGGCTTCCCCGAGTCCCACGCCGCGAGTTTCGCGCTGCTCGTCTACGCCTCCGCGTGGCTCAAGCACCACTACCCGGCGGCGTTCACCTGCGCGCTGCTGGCCAACCAGCCGATGGGCTTCTACTCACCGCTCACCCTCATCACCGACGCCCGCCGCCACGGCGTCACCGTCCTTCCCGCCGACGTCAACCACAGCGCCGCACAGCCCACCCTAGAAGACGCCCCCGCCGGCGACGCGCCCGCACCGGCCGGCGCGCGACAGCGTGGGGGAGGGCCGGCGATCCGGCTGGGACTGGCCGCCGTGCGCGGCCTGGGTCCCGAGCAGGCGGAAGCCGTCACCGCGGGCCAGCCCTACACGGACCTGGAGGACTTCGCCCGCCGCACCGCGCTGGACGCCCCCGCCCTCGAAGCCCTGGCCACCGCCGGCGCGTTCACCAGCATGGGCGTCACCCGCCGCCGGGCCCTGTGGTCCGCCGGCCTGCTCGCCCGCACCACCGACGCCATGCTCCCCGGCACCGCCCCCGCGCTCACCGCCCCCGACGGCCTGCCCGAGATGAACGCGATCGAGGAGACCATCGCCGACCTGTGGGCCACCGGAACCTCCGCCACCACCCACCCCGTCCAACACGCCCGCCCCCACCTGGAGCGCTGCGGCGCCATGACCGCCGCCGACTTCAAGACCGGCGCCGCCACAGGCGCGCTCGTCGCGGTCGGCGGCCTGGTCACCCACCGCCAGCGCCCACCGACCGCCGGCGGCGTGCTGTTCATCTCCCTCGAGGACGAGACCGGGCTCGTCAACATCGTCTGCCATCCCCACGTGTGGGAGCGCCAGCGCCGCACCGCCCTCGGCAACGCCGGCCTCCTCGTCCACGGCACCGCGGAGCGCCGCGACGGCGCCGTCAACCTCGTCGCCACCCGCCTCACCCCGCTCACCCTCGCCCCCGGCAGCCGAAGCCGCGACTTCCGATGAACCGCCACCAAGAACACCCATCGACGCAGGTCAGCGACGCAAACACGGTGACGCACCGACGACACGCGGGATACAGTCACCATCCGCACAACCCCCGGAGGTCACCATGGCCGACACCAGCACCCGCACCAAGGACACCCCCGGCCTCCCCGGCCGCCCGCCCGGCGTCCGTGCCGGCGAGGACGGGCTGACGTCACGCCAGCGTGCGGTCATCGATGCAATCCGCAACTCGGTACAGCAACGCGGATACCCGCCGTCCATGCGCGAGATTGGCCAGGCCGTCGGGCTCTCCAGCACCTCCTCCGTGGCGCACGTCATCAGCCGCCTGGAGAAACTGGGCATCGTGCGCCGCGACCCCCACCGCCCGCGCGCCTACACCCTCTCCGCGTACCGCCTCGCCACTCACACGGACAGCACAGCCCCAGCCGCCGACCGCCCCTCCACCTCGTACGTGCCGCTGGTCGGCCGGATCGCCGCCGGCGG
>NZ_JZWY01000949.1:0-1177 GCF_000966955.1 Streptomyces sp. NRRL S-495 | reverse complement strand
CCCGGCCTACGAGCCGATCAACGGCGACAACGCAACCATTCTGGGCAAGGTCGTCGCTGTCCTGCGCCGCCTCTGACCGACGCACGAGGCCGGAGCCAGGCCGCACTGCGACCGCACCAGCGGCCGACGGGAACACTGCCCCGGAGCCCGCGCCGACGATCGGCACACGCCGAGCCCCGGAATGTCGTGGAGCCTAGACGCGAATGTCCAGACCTCCTGACGTTCCCCCCTGCGAACGTCCCCCAGCAGGGACAGCGGCCGAAGGGCCTGCGGCTCGTCACCGTGCTGACGCCGCGGCTGGTTTCCCGGCCGGCCGCCTTGATCACGACCGCGTAGGTGCCCACAAGGTCCGCCAGCTGCCGCTTCCTTCGGCACGGCCGTAGCGTAGGCCACTCTGCTCGGGCTGCGGCTCACGGTCCGACAGGGCTCGTCCGGTTCGCCGTGGTCCGCTGCCCTTCTTGTGGTGGGCGCCCCGTGCGTACGCCTCGCCGGCGGCCGGGACTCCTCGGACCGTCGCTTCCGGCCCCTCGGGCAAGCCCCGTCGTGTCCCGGCCGACAGGGGCGGACGCTCCGGTCGCAGGCCGACGCGCCGAATGATCAGAATCGATCGCTACCTTATGCACTTGCCCAAACACGTTCTGTTGAGATTGTTCTGCACGATCCGCCGTTCCCGTTCGCTTTACAGGTGGAGGCAGGTGCCTCCGGCGCCGCGAACCGGGGGTCGGGCGCCTCCTCACGACAAGCCTTCATTGGGGAGGGACTGTGGACCAGGACAGTGCAGCGCAGCTGGCGACGGTGGCCGTGGCGACGCGGGTGTTCACCCGGGACGGCCTGCGCCTGGCGCGTCGGGTTCTGTCCGCCGGGCTGCGGCACCGGATCACCCGCGCGGACCGGACGGAGCCGCGTGCCGGGGCGTCCGAGCGCCGGGTGCGGGGGGAGCGGTGACCCAGGCGGAGACCGATCCTGAGGACGGAGCCGTCGAGTCCGCCGTGACCGGAAGCACGCACCGACGGGTGCCGTACGAGGCGTGGCCGCCGGCGTGGCAGGCGGCCTACTGGGCCTTCCACAAACGGGTGCGCACCCGGTATCTGGACTGGGCCTACCTGCAGTTGGGATCCGACGCGGACGCGGAGGAGGCCGTCGACGCCACCTTCGACGCCATCACGGACAACTGGGA
>NZ_JZWY01000948.1:0-3934 GCF_000966955.1 Streptomyces sp. NRRL S-495 | reverse complement strand
ACGCGGACGCGGAGGAGGCCGTCGACGCCACCTTCGACGCCATCACGGACAACTGGGACCAGATGCTGCAGATGCAGAACCTTCCGGGGTATGCCTGGACGGTGCTCAAGCACCGCGTCGTCGACCAGATGCGCCGCCAGGGCCGGCGCGCGATGCCGATGGACCACGCAGCCTTCGACGCAGCCGTCGCCACCAGGACCCACGACCCCTTCCAGGACCTGGCCGAGACGCTCGCCGCGTTCCAGGAGCTGCGCCGACTGCCGGAACGTCAGCGGGACGTGATGGAGCTGTGCGCCTGCCTCGGCTTCACCGCCGAGGAAGCCGCCGACCTGATGGGGGTGGAGCGCGCCACCATCAGGTCGCACATCCGCCAGGCACGCCAGCGTCTGGCCGACCGACTCCGCGAGGACGTGGAGGGACCCGAGGGAGAGACGCAATGATCGACGATCGTGACGCCGGCACGCCGCAACTCGAGGCGCTGCTCGCACGCCTGCGCACCGGCCGCCGGTACGACGGCTACGACGTCCGGGACGCCGAACGGCGCATGGCCGTGCGCCAGGCGGCCCGGGCCCGCTGCCTGAACCAGACCTCGTGCGCTCTCGCGTCGGCGGCCGCTCCCTCCCCGGGCCGGTCGCGGTGGACAGGTCCGGCGTTGGACGGGCAGGCGGCCGTGGACCAGGCCCGGGGGGACCTCCGGGCACTGTGCACCCTGGTGGTCGGGGACGACCGTGCCCCCGTGGACCTCGGCACGTTCATCGCGGACGGCTTCGTCGACGACGGCTCCGGGGCGAGGGTGCTGGCCTGCCTCCTCCACCTGACCGGCTACCGGGACGGCGCCCGGTGGTGGTGGCAGTGGGCCGCGGGCGCGGGCGACAGCACCGCGGTGTACTGCCTGGTACTCGACCACGCGCGCCGCGGGGAACTCCACGACGCCCGGTTCTGGGGGCACCAGCTCAGCTCGCGGGGCTTCGTGCCCGAGCAGTGGGGCAGCCGGGCCGACGCTCCGGTCATGGCGGACGACCTGCCCGACCTGGTCGCCGAGCACATCGTCAAAAGGGTGCACCCCGTGCTGGGCACCATCCCGGTCCCCGAGGCGTCCCTGGTCGGGGCGCTGGAGGAACTGGCCTCCGCCGACGCGAGCACCCGCTGACCGCACGGTCGGTCGCCGTGTGCCCGTGTCCGCCCGCCTTGTCGGTCCTGCCGTACCGGTCACCCGGGCGGCAGGACCGGCAGCCCGTCGCGACGCTGCACGGGGCGTCCGGCCGCGGGGAGCGGCGGCGGGACGCCGGGTAGTTGTAACGCTCCACGCACGAGCGGCTGTGTAGGTTGCACGTTTGTCTGGACAGCCGTGTGTCACTCTGCCGGGGCGGTGTCACCGCTTCGTTGCTGTGCAGTACTCAGTGCTCTCATCGGCGAAGACGCACAACTGGGCGGTGCTGTCGCGGTAGCTGTCCGGTGTGTCGTGGTGCTCCTTGCGGGGTGGTCCGTCGATCCACTGGTGCCAGAGGCCGTCCGGGGCGAGGAACCGGGTTGCTTGACCGGCGCCGAGCTTGGCGTCGAGGTGCAGGAGTGCACCCAAGGCGGCTGCCTGGTCGTAGTGGAGGTCGGGACGTCGTAGGTAGCGATCGAGGTATGCGGCCAACAGGTCCGCGTCGGACTGGGTGCCGAAGGTGGCGAAGGTGATGCAGTAGGCAGAGCCCGCGAAGCAGACCTCGCTGGCAAGCAGGAGCTCGCCGAGGCGTTCACGGAACTCGGTTCTGCGGGCGACGGCAATGAGCCAGGCGGCGGTTGTGCGCTCCCGCCACCCGCCTTCGAGCAGAACGGCCAGTTCACCAGGTGTGATTTCGCCGGCAGCCTTGCCGAGCTCCCTTGCGAACTTGGTGCGCCTGCGCTTGGTCATGTGCAGGAAGCTGCCACCGAGTTTGAGGTAGCGCTGGTCGGGCGTGACATAGCGGCGGATGAGCTGGTGCAACTCGGTTTGTTCGTCGGCATGGCGCATGCGGGCATNTAAGAGACAGGTGCAACTCGGTTTGTTCGCCGGCATGGCGCATGCGGGCATCCTGTCGTGGACGCGGCTGTTCGGCCAGCGGTCTGGCTGGTCCGCCGCCTCGGCCGGTCGGCTCGTCGTGCGGTCCACCGGGGTCATACGGGAGGCCGGTGACAGGTGGACGGCGAGCGGGACGGACAGCTGCACGGCGGGTGCTCCAGGGTCGGGAGAAGCCGGTTACCGAGCGGGGGTGTAGCGGGGCGACGAGGGTGCCGCGGTCGGTGTTCTCGTACGCCGTCGCCCGGGCACGGGAGCTGGCGGCCGGCGGGGAGGACTTCGGGATCCGGGACCGTACGGTCAGCCGGGGGAGGCGTCTGGGCGAGGAACGGCGCGTCTGCCTTCAGCTTGTGCAGCAAGGCATGGGCAACAAGGAAGCGTGTCGGATCGTCGGGGTCGAGGACAGGTCGATGGCGGCCGGTGGTCTCCCTGAGGACTTCGTGCTGCTGGTAGTTGGCCGGAACCGCCTCCTGTCCTGTGCGGGGTGGCGGTGCCCGGCAGGGGCACCGGAGGTCCGTACGATGCCCCGGTGACTGAGATCGACAACAACAGTTCCTCCGACCTCGACCGATTGCGCGTGGACGTGGTGCAGGTCCAACGGCACTGGTACGCGGCCCTCGCCGAGTGGGAGCAGGATCCGAGCAACCGCGGCCGGTACGAGGCTTACACGGCCGTGGGCCTGCGCCTGCACAGCCACCCGTACTGGGCGGCGGTCGGCGGGAACAGGTTCGAGGCGCAGAAGAAGATCCGCGAGTTGGCAGCGGACGAGGACGGCGCGTAGTCGAGCGTCCCGGCCGGTGCAGCCGGTGGCGCGCTTGGGCCAGAAGGAGCGCGCCGGGTGCTGCGAGGCAGGCCCGGGCTCCGGTGAACGGGGTGGGCGGGTCGGCCGGGCCGGCGGCCTTCGGGCGGGTGTTGCCTGGCCGAATATGGCGGGCGCCGGATGGCGGTCGGTGCGGTGAAGGTCCCTCGGGGGCCGTTCTCCGATGGGCCGACCGACCTTGGAGGTCTGTGCACTCTCCCGTCCTTGACCTAGTAGTGCTTTGTTAGGTGGTGTCGTAGGTCTGCCATGGGGTGGGTTGTCGGCAGGTGGGGCAGGTGCCGGTCCAGGTGGCGACGAGGTGTTGGAGGAGGTCCAGGGCCTGGCCGAAGGTCAGGCCCTGGCCAGGGCTTTTGGGAGGGTGCGCTGTTCGGTGAGGAACAGGTGGGCGGCGCTGACGAGGGTGACGTGGCGGTGCCAGCCGATGTAGGAACGGCCCTCGAAGTGGTCCAGCCCGAGGCGGGTCTTCAGCTCGCGGTAGTCGTGTTCGATCCGCCAGCGTGACTTCGCCAGTCGGACGAGGTCCTTGGCGGGGATGTCGGCGGGCAGGTTCGAGATCCAGTACTTGACCGGCTCCGCCTCGCCCTCGGGCCATTGGGCGATCAGCCAGGTGAGGGGAATCGTGCCGTCGTCGGCCGGCTTGGGGCGCCGTCCGGCGAGCCGGACGCGCAGGAGGACGAAGTGCGCGCTCATCGCGGCTTTGGATCCCTTGCGCCAGGTCACGCTCCGCCCGGCCCGGCGTCCGGCGGCCAGCACGTGCTCGCGCAAGGAGACCGGGCGGGTTCGGTAGCGCGAAAGTGGCCGCGGCCCCAGGCCGCCGTAGGGCGGCCGGTGCGGTTCGGCGTCCTCCCGGTGGGCGGTCATCTCACTCTTCGCCTGCAACACGTAGGCCAGACGGCGGTCCTCCAGACCGTGGCGGAAGTCGGCGTTCGCCCCGTAGGCGGCGTCCGCGACCAGCACGGCCGGCCGCAGCCCGGTGGCGGCGAGTTCGTCGAGCATCTCCAGGGCCAGCCGCCATTTCGGCCGGTGGCGCTCGTCCTCGGGGATCCGGCAGGCCGCCCGCCGCCCGGCGG
>NZ_JZWY01000947.1:0-396 GCF_000966955.1 Streptomyces sp. NRRL S-495 | reverse complement strand
GCCCGCCGCCCGGCGGCCTCGGGCCCGTCCCAGGACTCGGGCAGGAACAGGCGCCACGACAACGGGCAGGAGGCGGTGTCGGAGAGCGCGTGGACACTGACGCCGATCTGGCAGTTGCCGACCTTGCCCAGGGTGCCGGAGTACTGCCGGGCGACCCCGGGCGAGGCCTTGCCGTCCTTGGGGAAACCGGTGTCGTCCACGGCCCACACCTCGGGCCGCACCGCCCGCACCGCGCGCCGCGCCAGCCGGGCCCGCACGTCCTCGACCGGCCAGGTCGAGGACGTCATGAACTGCTGCAACCGCTGATGGTCGACCCCGAGGCGTTCGGCCATCGGCTGCATCGACTTGCGCCGGCCCTCCAGCAGCAGCCCCCGCAGGTACAGTCCGCCCTTGGCC
>NZ_JZWY01000946.1:0-752 GCF_000966955.1 Streptomyces sp. NRRL S-495 | reverse complement strand
AGGTACAGTCCGCCCTTGGCCCGCTGATCACGCCGGGCCAAGGGCGCGAACACCTCAGCCGCGAACTCCTCCAACCGACCCCGCCACAACGCAAGCTCCCCAGCCCTCATACCAACAGAGAACTACCGACCACACGATGCGACAAGCCTCCTAACAAAGCACTACTAGGCGTGCGAGGTCGGCAACGAACGAGCACACCCGGAACGCAATGCGTACGCCTGTCTTGGCCGGCACGGACCTTGCGATCGGCGCGCCAGGACGCTCCCGGCTTGGCTGTGCTCCTTTCCAGCCTGCGACTGGCCGAGCGACGCGTCAAATGCTGCGTTTCGCAGTGCTCGACGCCTCCCGGCAAGGGTGTTGTCTCGCGGGGTGTTCGGTTTGATCGCGTGAAACGGAGGGTGGTGAGCACACAGACGGCGTCGCGTGCGTGGTGGCGGAGGCCGGCGGCATGTAGTGCGGCCGGTCAGTTGGAGCGCGCCGATGGCCAGGTTACGCGGGGCGACAATGGCACGGGGAGCGTTCCCGCTCCGTACGCGGGAGGCATCCTCGTCGTAGGTCACATCCCTGACATCGTGGACCTTGCCCTCAACGCCGCGGTGTTCACGCACTCAGCAGGCGATCTCGGCTCTGGCTGGGAGGGTCTCAACGGCTCCGGCCAACTCGGCAACGGCACCACCGGCGCCAGCAGCACCCCGGACCACGCTCACCGCGCTGACCGGCGTCGACAAGCTCGTCGCGCCGCTCGGCGGCGA
>NZ_JZWY01000945.1:0-4622 GCF_000966955.1 Streptomyces sp. NRRL S-495 | reverse complement strand
TCGGCGGCGACTTCAGCCTGGCGAACTGAATCGGGTCGCGTGTCAGCTGGACTACGCCTGGGCCGGGTCGACGCCGAAGCGTTCCGGATGGTCGGCCCTGGTGTAGGCGACGGCCGTGGCCACGGAGATTCCGAAGAGAGGTGCACGAGTTGGACGGGGTCGGCGGTGTGGCGGGCTTCGTCGAGGATCCGGTCTCTGCGCAGCCGCTGGGCGGGGCCGCCCGCCGCGGTGTAGCTCTCCTGGAGCATGGCCTGGGAGACCGCCGGGTCGGCGGGGGCGGCGGCGGTGATCTGGCTGACGATCAGGTGGGGGTTGGTGCAGCGGGGCCAGCGCCGGTGGCGGTCCCGTAGCATCCGGTCGGCGAAGATGAGCGTGACTTCGTCCAGTACCAGGGTTCGGCGCATGCCCGGATGATGGAGGGCGAGTCGGCCTGTGACGCGGTCGAGGTGGTCGAGACGCGCGTGCCGGAGTTGCTCGACGCCGACGGCGTGGATGGCGGTGAGGGCGAGGACTGTCCTGGCCGTCGCGGTGTCGACACGGTCCAGCAAGCCGGCGAGCCGGTCGGTCGGCAGCGGGCGGGGAAGACGGGTCGGGGCGGGCAGCGTGAGCGAGCGGGCAGGGTCACGAAAGACTCGCCGCTCGCGCTTGAGCGCGCGGAACAGCGACCGCAGTGCCACCTGGACGGTGCGGGCGCGGGAGCCGCCGAGCGCGGTCACCGTCGCCCGGACCTGCTCGGCGGTGACGTCCCGCAGTGAGCCGTGGGTCGGTGCCCAGTCCGTGAGGGTGGACAGGACGTTGGTGAGGTAGCCGCGGATGGTCGGCCAGGGCAGCGGAGGAGTGGGCCAGCGGCCCGTCCCGCGTAGGACTGCGGTCCAGCACCGGATGTCCTCTCGGAATGCCGGAGGCACCTGTGCGGTGAGCCGCTCGACGGCGCGTTCGTCCCGGTCGCGGCCGTCACCGGGTTCTGGAACGAGCAGGTGGCGTTCGGCGAGGAAGTAGAGGATCCGTCGGGCATGCCAGTCCCGGCACAGGGCGGCGGCGCTCCGGACGTCGCTCTCTCGCAGGGGCGCCCGGCAGCCGAGGTGGGCGACGAGCAGTTGCAGGAGCTGGACGGCGTGGTGCTCGTGCTCCGAGAGCCACCAGCTCCGCCCGCGCCCGTATCGGCGGAAGTCGTCGACCAGGTTCTCGGCCTCCGCCGTGAGCGCGGGAAGTGGCCGGTTCTTGACCTGGGTCCAGTCGCGCTGCGGCGCTGGGAACAGCGGTACCTGGTCCGGGTTGACAAGGACGGGGGATGCCGCTGCGGCCGCCCGGTGCGCCTGGGGAAGAACCCCGCCCGACCCAAGACCAGAATCCTTGCCGCCGGCGACGACGCCTGCCGCCTACTGGAGCGTCTCCACCAGAACGAACTGGGCTACCGGTCCGGCCCACGAGCCGAAGCCCTGTGGCAGATCATCGTTCAAAACTACTACCGCAACGCGGCCGGCCGCCTGAGCTGGCGCACCTCCGACGGCGGTGGCCTACCCCTCTCCTCCTTGGCGATCCTCTCTCCCTACGACACCACGGCGCGCTACGTGCGCCACGGGCACATCATCAGCTGGAGCGGCTTCGCCGCGCGTGTCACCGAGACCTGCGCTGCCGACAGTGTGAACGTGATCACGGACGTGGCCACCACCTCGGCTGCCACCAACGACGGCCAGGCCCTACCCGGTATCCACACCCGCCTGGCACCTCGTGAACTGCTGCCCGCCGAGCACCTGGTCGACGGCGGCTGTACCTCGCCGGTCCACCTGGAACGAGCCGCCCGCGAACACCAGGTCACGGTCACCGGGCCGCTGCCGGGCAACCCCACCAGTCAGCACCGCCGGAACGAGGGCTTCGACCGCGACGACTTCCACATCGACTTCGACCGCCGGCAAGTCACCTGCCCTGCGGCCAGGTCAGCCAGGGCTGGCACGGCCCCTACCCGACCTCCTCGCCCACCGCGGCACCCCTGATCCTGTCTCTTATACACATCTCCGGACCGCCTCCAGTGCACCAAGGCCCGCGCCCGGAAGGTGGGTTTCCCCCCGCGAGAACTCCGCGACCTGCAAGTCCACGTCCGTGCCGAACAGCAGACACCCGACTGGAAGGCCCGCTACGCGGTCCGCTCCGGAGCGGAGAGCACCATCAACGAGTTCGCTCACGGACGCGGCATGCGTCGCTGCCGCTACCGAGGAAAGCCCAAAGCTCACCTGCAACACGTGCTCACCGCCATCGCCGTGAACATCGAACGACTCAACAGCCGGCCGGCAACCGAGGAAATCTTCACGTCGAGACCGCCGAGCGCCCTCCAGGCCTTCCTGGACGAGCAGGCGATTCCCCGATCACGGTCCTGGTGAACCCTCGGCACCTGACCGCAACCACCAAGATCACCGACAGAGTCACGTCGTTTAACGTGCGGCTTCGAACAATCGGGCCCGGCGATCATTCGTTCGGGTATCTCCGGGACGTGGACGCGGACTTCGCGTGATCCTGGACTCGACCAAGAGGAAAAGGACTTGATGCGAAGGCCGCAGTGGCGAGTTTGATGGAGCAAGGCGTGCAGTGCGAGCCGTTCGCGGAACTGTCACGCTTCCGGGGGAGTCTTCTGCGACTGCCTGACCGGACGGCGCGACGCGCTGTTCGAGCTGACCGACGCGATGCTGTGCACCGACGGGCCGGCGAGGGCACGGTGCCTTGTACGGTGCGCTGAACCGCGGCCGCGTCGACACCGAACGTCTGCGGACCACGCTGGCCGGCCTACCGCTGCCGCGTGCCGCCAAGGGCCGTTTGGTGCTGGCGGTGGACGTCTCACCGTGGCTGCGGCCGGATGCCGGTACCTGCCCGGACCGGTCGTTCTGCTACACCTACGGCCGCGGTGACGCCAAGCGCCAGATGATCCCCGGCTGGCCGTACTCGTTCGTCGTCGCGTTGGAGGCGGGTCGTAACGTCCTGGACGGCGATTCTCGACGCGGTGCGGTTGGAGCCCGACGCTGACCTGCCGCCGTCACCACTGCCCGACTCCGCAACGTGGTGGCCCGGCTGATCGCGGGCGAGCAGTGGAAGCCGGGTGATCCGGAGGTCCTGGTGGTGATGGACGCCGGCTACGACGCACCGCGGATCGCGCACCTGCTGGCCGATCTGCCGGTGCAGGTTCTGGGCCGGCTCCGCTCGGACCGGGCGATGCGCTGGTCGGCGCCGAGCCACGCAGTGTTCGCCGCAGCGAACCCGGGTTCCCTTATCCGTCTTGGACTGTGCAAGTTGTAGCCGCAGGCTGACGCGTTCGGGGAGGCGTGATCTTCGCAATCGTAGGAGCATGGAAGAGAACGCAGTTGGAAGGCGGGATCGCTCATGATTCAACCAGGCCCAGGTTGGACACAGATATTGTTAAGCAGCCCAGTGATTTCCGCAGTAATTGCCAGTGCAGTTGCATTCTTGATTGCTTGGAAGATCACGGAGGGAAACAACGATCGTCGCATTGAAGTGGCGCGGAACACGCATAGAGAAAGACTCGACGAGAACGAGAAGAAGGCGATTATTGCCCTGAGGCATGAGCTTGTGGATGATGTCGCACAGGTTGTATCTGTTTGGTACCTCTGTCTCCAGTATGAGCGAGCCCGCCAAGGAGAATTTGGTCGGCGTGTAACAGTCTCCGACTTCAAGCAGATACATGACCAGTATGCTTTTGCACGAACTTCTGGCTCGGCGATACAGCTGAAGTTGCAAACTTTCTTTAACTCTCCCGATCTGAGCAAGAACTGGCATGCCGTCATGGATCTGATCTCTGTCCGATACTACGCGGCACTTGGGCGTCTCACGACTGAGCTGAAGGCAAATAATGCGACAAGCAAAGATGAATATCATAGTGGTCTGAATGTTGAACAATTGGCCGAAGCGGAGACCGTGAAAAATGCCTACGCCGACCACTTGGACGCCGTAATGGCTGACATAATTTCCAGCGATTTGCTGCTCACTGGTTACTCGCCCAAGGCCTTCCGTGGTACATATGCCGCGCGGAGCCCCCGGTGACTCCAATCTGCACCGTGACCCGCAGGCCGTTGGGATTCCGTCTCCCACGGCCACAGCGTCAGGCCCCCGCAAGATCGTCTCCAGCGCCTCCACCTGGAGGTGGAATAGGGTGATTGTGAGTTCCTGCCGCTACGCCGAGGCTTGAATGGCCTTTGACCGGCGAATCTCGTGAGTCCGGCGGGAATCGTCCGGTTCATCCGCTGAGACGTCGAGCCGGTGTCCCTGGTCAGGCCTTCGTTTACGCGGGAGGCCCGACCGGCCTTGACCTGCTGACTTCGTCGGTGAACGGGCTGCCCGCAGGTGTCCCGGAATCCCGTACACCGCCCGTTACGCCCACTCGACTCCGTGCTCGGCGAGCTGTGCGAGCCGGCCCGGCGTCAGCTTCGCGGGGCGGGCTTTCTGGTTGTTGAGCCAGGTGCCCAGCGCGAAGTGTGACACCACCACCTGCTCCTCACCGCCAGGGCCGGCCTCCACGGCCTCCACCGGCTCCTTGTGCGGGCGCCCGAAGATGCCGCTCCCGCTCCACAAACTGGGCGAGGGCCGCCAGGCCCTGGGCGAACCGATCGGTCCGGATG
>NZ_JZWY01000955.1:0-323 GCF_000966955.1 Streptomyces sp. NRRL S-495 | reverse complement strand
CCGCACACCTGCGCTCACCCGCCGAGATGGCCCGCCGCCTCGCCCCCTGGCCCGGCGTCCAGCAGAACACCGTCGACCTCGCCCGCGCCTGCACCTTCGACTTCCGCACCCTCACCCCCGAAATGCCCGGCTACCCCGTCCCGGACGGCCACACCGAGGCCACCTGGCTGCGCCACCTCACCGAACAGGGCGCCCGCACCCGCTTCCACCCCGGTAACGCGAAGGCCCACTGCCAGATCGCCTACGAGCTCGACGTCATCACCCAGCTCGGCATGGCCGGCTACTTCCTGATCGTCCACGACATCGTCGACTTCTGCCGCCGC
>NZ_JZWY01000954.1:0-8564 GCF_000966955.1 Streptomyces sp. NRRL S-495 | reverse complement strand
ACGAACATCTGGTGCCAGGGCCGCGGCTCGGCCGCCAACTCCGCCGTCTGCTACGCCCTCGGCATCACCGCGGTGGACCCGATCCACTACGGCCTGCTGTTCGAACGCTTCCTGTCCCCGGAGCGCGACGGGCCGCCCGACATCGACCTGGACATCGAGCACCGCCGCCGCGAGGAGGCCATCCAGTACGTCTACGACACCTACAGCCGCGACCACGCCGCCCAGGTCGCCAACGTCATCACCTACCAGCCCCGCCTCGCCGTGCGCGACGCGGCCCGCGTCCTCGGCTACGCCGCAGGCGACCTGGAACGCTTCGCCAAGGAGACCGGCTGGGAGATGCCTCCGCCGGACGCGCCAGTACCCGACGACGTACGCGCCCTGGCCGCCGGGCTGCGCGGCCTGCCCCGCCACCTGGGCATCCACTCCGGCGGCATGGTCCTCACCCGCCGACCCGTCGCCGAGACCTGCCCCACCGAATGGGCCACCATGCCCGGACGCTCCGTGCTGCAGTGGGACAAGGACTCGGTGGCCGAAGCCGGCCTCGTGAAGATCGACCTCCTCGGCCTCGGCATGCTCTCCGCCCTGCACGACGCCTGCGACCTGATCGCCCGACACCACGGCCGCACCCTCGACCTGGCGACCATCCCACCGGACGACCCCGATGTCTACGCGATGCTGCAACGGGCCGACACCGTCGGCGTCTTCCAGGTCGAGTCCCGTGCGCAGGCCTCCGCCCTGCCCCGCATGCGCCCGAGCCGGTTCTACGACCTCGTCGTCCAGGTCGCCCTCATCCGGCCCGGCCCGATCTTGTTTCGACAAACCCCGTGTCCCACACGGGTTGTGTCTCACTGGGGGCATTCGCCCTACTCCATCGCGAGCTCCCGTCAAGCGCGCAGCGTGTCGCAAACCGAAGCACCAGGAGCGTCACCCGAAGTGACCTAGATCATACTATTGGCCCGTCGGGGATCGATCGGAACTCGACCCCCGGCTTGACCGATGTCGAGAGGGCCGCTCGCGAGCGGATCCGACTCGAGGTAGTCGTCTACTCCATGCCTGGGAGAAGAGCTGGGAAATCGTCGCCGCGTTGCGCATGGCCGAGTGCCCCGTGGTACCGCTGGCGGCGGAGGGGTCGAGTCCTGCCGAAAGGGTCGCCAGGGGTGCCTAGCGATGGAAGACCCGCTTCGGACGGCTGACGACGACTTGGCCCTCCGGCCAGTAAACAGTGTGATTCCAAGGGAAGTTACTGGCAGGTTGCGCTCTATGCTGACAGCAGCTGAGTGATTGGGGCCGGTATGGGCAAGGGTCAGGGGCGGACTGGGCGGACGTCTCCCCAAGCGCTGGATCGCCGTCTGGTCGGCTTGGACATGGGGGACGCACTTGCTCTGGTTACCGCAGCCGGCGCCAGCCCTGGTGTCCGTCACCGGTGGTCATCGGTGGGCTACTTGCTTCAGCGAATCTTGACTGCTCCACCATCTGGGAAATCTTCCGCCAGCGCTGTGAAGGCTGGCGGACTGCTGGATGCATGCCGGCGGGAACAGCCCGGTTTGGCGGCCATGGAAGATTTCATCCCAGTAGACCCCCGTGAGGTCGTGCTAGTTCGCCTAGGGCACGAGACGTTGCGACTGGCGCCTGGCCAGGTGGAGCGCCCAGTAGCAGACGCTACGCGCTGGAAAATGGTGGCCAAGGCAACGGACTCGGTCCTGGTGCCTCAACTGGGATTCGGCGTTTCCGACTACGTCGAGATCGGCCTGCGCTACACGGATCTGGCCACGAGAGCTCTGGCACCTTCGTGGCCCGGCGGAGACCTGACCATGAACGGCCCAGCTGTGCTGACCAGCGAAGAACTTACTGCAGCACGGACACTGTTGAAAATCCCGGCAGATGCGATGGTCGCATCTACCGAAGCATTGCGTGCAGCACTCGATTGGGCAACTTCCCAAGGGACGCTGCCTTACGATCCGACCTCTCCAGAGAGCACATTCGGCCGATACCTGGCTGTCAGCCTACCGGATTTCATCAAGAGCCCCGGCTCGCGATTCTGGCTACCCCTAGGATTCTTGCCAGAGAGCCTGGGACAAGGGGTTACTGAGCTCGCCCGGCAAGCAGCAGCGATAGACCCAAGCGTCAACATGCGATTTGCCCAGCTAGCAGCCGAGAATGCCCGCCGATGCTTGTGGCGTTTTTCGGAAACGATTGCCGGCGCACCTGACACGGGAAGCGGCGTGGCTGTCTCCCCCGGCAATGTGGTGCAGTGGGTGGTGATGTTTGGCCCGTCTAGAGCCCTGTTGGTTCAGCTAGTGGCCCGACCATACTTGGCTGGAACTCCGCTCCAAGGGATGCCAGCTGCGTTGCTTGCTGCCGAAGAGGCGAAAGCCAATCCGGAGCAGGAGGTACGCGTATCTTTGCCCGGGGGATCGCTGACTCTCGCCCCAGGAACCGAAGTGATTCCACTTCTTCTTGTAGCGTCAGCCGGACATCTTGTGGCCCCACACCTCCCAGGACTCGCCGCCATGTCGCTGGAGGACTTGCAGTGGGCCTCGGCTACAGCAGAGAGCGAAACGGACCTTTACACGTTCTGTCGAGAACTATCCTCCTCTAACAGGGCGCATGTAGCCGCCTGGGAGACTCTTGACTTGTGGGAGTGGTGGCGCGCGAACGGAAAAACATTCTTCGCAGGGGGCCGGCCGCCAGACTTGATGATGGTTGCCCCTCACCACAGCACTGCAGAATGGGAACGCAGCACCCGCCTTCGAGATTTGGAACAAGCGCTCGCCCAACTCGATCTTCCAAGCATCGATGACTGGGATGCCCTGGACCCACCCAATGCAGGCCCCTACGGCATCTATCAATGGAGATCGGAGCATCCGAACGGATCAAGCAATACGGCACGGTCCGCTCATGTAGGCGATCAGCGATCCGCCGTGGCATCGCCTCGCCATGATCGGCCGGATCTGTATGGCTGGCGCATTCAGCCTAGCAGCCCTCCCGTGGCTATTCGCTGCGCCCACCCATCCTGGGGCGACGACGACCATCAACTCCTTCACGACCTCGCAGGATCTTACGCGTACGGTTTTAACGAAGTGTGCGATGCTTGGCAGGTCGCACATGCCGGTTCCCCTATCGCTGGCTATGTAATCGAACTTCGACCTGGTTCATCCGAAGAACATGAACCTATCCGTTCCATTACAGTTGAGACTGTCGAAAATTGCACCAGCCCTCCCGGCCAGGTAATTCGCGCTAGGTTTCTCGTAAACTGCGAGCTCCTCGCCGAGGAAACGCACAAAGATGGCCTTGCAACCCGGGACGTCATGGCTCAGAGCATTCGGGCGCTATTGGAGAACGGACTCCCCTCAGAGGCAGTCCAAACCGTCGTAGCTGCATGGCAGGCCGCCCCACCAATGCTCGCCATCCGCATTATGCGAGCACCCGTAATCCGTCCCCATCTGGCGCAACCATGGAAGCTTGATCATTCACTTATTGCCATGGTTGATCAGGAAGTCGCGCGCGCCGTGCAAGCGGCGGGTGTCACTCCTGGAACATACACGGGTGCATCGGCCAAGAATTTGGACCGTGACGTGCTTGCACCTGCTGCTCTAGCGGCTCTCACCTGCCGTCTTGGCCGGCATTCAATCGACGACCTTGTCACCACAGGTATGCGACAGATCGAACGCACCTTGGCCACAAAGAATCAGCGGCTGCGAGATCTGGAGCAGGCAGCCAGCCTGCTTACGGTGACCTGGGATCCAGTGCAGCGCCAAGCTGAACTTGAACACGAGTATCTAGTGCTGCGACGATGCAATGAAATGGCCGTAGAGGCAGCGCTGCGTGATGAGCCGACGGGCGGTCAGCCCGTAGACCAGTACGCATGGATGGAGATTACGGCTGCGGCCTCTGCCTATCTTCTTGCCACTTCTCGCAGCGAAGCAATTCACCATCAGATTTGCCCTAGCGGGCTCGAAATCAGCGATGCATATGAAATCACCACGGTTACCAATATTCCTCCTGCCACTGTTGAGTTGGAAAGTGTCGCCCGCCGCGTATTTGATCTCGATGTCGACGCCTTCAGGCGTGCCCGAGCTTCCCATTCGTTGTCTGCTCCCGCGGTAAACGCCGGGTCAGCGGATGATACTGATCGACCCGACGGGCCGGTTCTCCAGTCGCCCTCAGTAGAAATCGTCGCACCGAATGTCGATGCAGCCATGCTCGCCGCCTACGGGGCATCCGCAAGCGATATTTTGACGGTCCTCTTCTCCTTGGCTCACTGGCCGCTCAACCCTGATGATCCAGATGTCGTTGCAGCCTCTGCGGATTCAGTGCGGCACCACTTGCTCAACACTCTGACCCTCGCGGACGAGACGGACGGTCGGGCTCGAATTGACTCCGCCTTGAAAATGCTCACCAGTTCCTCGTTTTCGCTGAGGGCCGCCGACTGGAAGCCATGGCATGCACGCAGTCGGCAAAAGAGACTCATTATCCAGCCGATTTGCGAACTCCCGGATGGGCGACTGGTCATTGCTCCCCACCTATGCCACGCAAGCGCCGGAGTGTACTGGAATTTCATAAACCAAGGAATTTTGCCGTGGACGCAACCGGCACCACCACGCCCGGTAGAGGCCGCCTTGGAGGCGGTTCGTGACGCAAAGAACAGAGCCCTTGAAGCCGAGGTAGCACAGAAGCTAAGGAATGCCGGTTATGCAGTCCAGGAACGGATCCGAGAACAGGATCCGCAGCGTCTCGGCGTCCCTTCTCTGCAAACTGAGATCGACGCGGTTGCAGGCAGAGCTTCTGACCCTGTCATCTGGCTTATCGAAGTGAAAGATCCGGCGGACGTTCATGCCGTACCGGAGATCCGACGCCATCTCGATAGCTTCTATGTAGATCACAGCAAAAAGCCCTCCTACGCCACCCAGCTTCAGCGCAAACTAGACGACTTGGCGCCGCACGCGGCCAATGTGGCAGCAGCTCTCGGATTGCCGAAGGGTACGGAGCCCTATGTAGTAAAGGCGGTCTTTGTAACCCGCGCCCCGGTGCCGGCGGGTTATGTATCGGGGCCCTTTGACTTCTACTCTCTGCCGGACCTGCTGCCCGCGATGGCTATCGTTACTTGATGGCGACTTGGCCCGCCCGATCCGCTATCACTGGTTGCGCCCCGTGCTGACCGTTCCGTACGTGACGACCCTCGGCCCGGTGCACCCGGCCGAACTCACAGAGGACCTGTTCACAGCCGTGCTGGACGCGGCAAAGACCGATCGCTTCCTGCTCTTCGACAAGGACCAGCGCTGGGGCGGCGCCAAGGACGAGCAGGTCCTGGCCGAGGCGATCTCCCACGGCCCCACCGGCACGGACATCCCGGCACAGGCCCGGCGCGCGGGCGGCACCCTCAAGCTGCACCACTACGGGAGCGTTCCCCTCGACCTGCCGGCCCTGCTGGACCGGGCCGCCAAGCTCGCCGCCGACCACAGAGCCGCCAAGGCCAAGGTCCTCTGGTTCCAGCCCACCGAGCCAGGACCAGACAGCTCCGCATCCTGCGTGCGTATCCAGCTCAAGACCTTCGATCCCAGCACCGCCGAGAAGAGCCCCAAGGTAGCCATCATCGCCCTGGATGCCCTTCCGGCCGACCATGCCTCCTCCTTCGCCGAGTTCGCCCGGCAGATGGCCGCCGACGGCTTCGCGTTCCTGTGGGACCGGCACCAGGCCAGCGGGATGAACAGGCCGGTCCTGACCGTGCTGGTGGACAGCAGGGTAGGCAGCGCCATCGGACCGATGACCACGATGGCTGACTCTCTGAGCCGACCCCGCCTGCTGCCCCAGTACTTCAGGGTCCTGCCCGAGCACCGCAGCCTGGGCCGGAGCCTGTGGAGGGCCGCCATGAACTGGGGTCACAAAGACGGGGCCTCCTACCAGCTCCTGCAGACCGAGCTGGACGCCGTCCGACTGGTTGTGCCGCGCGGAGGGCCTGGAGACCCTCGGCTTCGTGTTGACCGCCACTGAAGCAACGCGCGGAACACGCCAGCAGCTCGGATGAGCCTTGTACTGGACCTGGCCGGAACGATGACACCGCTTGGAGGGGAGACTAACGACCTGGTGCGTGATTGCGGCGCTGATGTGACCAGCGGCGTTGTGGGCGGCATGATCTGACGCTGTGACGATCAAGGTGAATCGTGCGGTCCTCGGCCATCGGGTGCTGACCGGCATCTCGCGGCGGCACCTGGCGGATCTGGTCGTCGAACTGGCCGCTCCGTGGCAGGCCGTGGTCGAGGGCCGGCGTGACACTGCCCGTGGTGGAGCGCGGCAACGGGCGGCCGGTGCGGGCGCCCGGCATCGGCTTGTGTTCGTCGACCGGGTGAGCGCCACGCTCATCCACCTGCGCCACGACCTGCCGCACGCCGTCCTGGCGTTGCTCTTCGGCGTCGACCGCTCAACGATCAGCCGGGCGATCGGCGAGGTCAGGAGCCTGCTCGCCGCCCGAGGCTTCGCGGTACCCGACCGTCCCGGGGTCCGTCTGCGAACCCTCGCGGACGTCTTCGCCTACGCCCAGGCCGAGGGCGTCGTGCTTCGGCTCGACGCCACCGAGGTCCAGGTCCGCCGCCCAGCCTCCCATCGTGGTGGGCGCCGGGCCTTCGTCTCCGGCAAGAAGAAACAGAACACGATGAAGGCCACCGTCGTGGCCGACGCGAAGGGCCGCACCCTGTGGGCCGGCAACCTTCGCCCCGGGCGCATGCACGACACCAGCGCGATACGGGGCGAAGGCATCGACGACCTCTTCCGACAGTTCCCCAAGGTCCAAGTACTTCTCGACGATGGTTACTTGGGTCTCCGGAGAGATCATCCTGGCAAGGCCCTCACACCGCCGAGGAAGCCGAACAAGATCGCCGCGCCGGAAGTCCACGAGGCCCGGGAGCAGGCCCGCCACGACCACTCCTCCCAACGCATTCCCGTCGAGCATGCCCTCGCCGACCACAAGCGCTGGAAGGGGCTGGCCCGCTGGACCCACCGCCGCGACACCCTCCCGGCCACCTACCTCGCCATCGCCGGCCTCGTCTCCGACCGCACTGCCACCACCTGACAGCGACAGCAGCTCAGGTCGTCACATTGGCGCCGCAATCACGCACCAGGTCGTAACTGATCATCTTGGATACGGATGCCGCACGCTGCTACTCAAGGTCGAGGCTGTAAGGACGGGGCCCGTTGGTCTCCACCGACCGGGCATACTCACGCCAGTACTCAACCCTGCTGATGAGATAGTCCGCGCGTCCGTCCTCAAGGCCGTCCGTCCGGCGGATCGCATCCTCCCAGCCGTCAAGCCTCAGCAGCGTGTCGGCCATACTGGGGCCCGTCTCGAAGGTCGGCGGGACGTACTTGACTTCCCTGCCGCTGCTGGTTCGGGTCACACACACGAAGTTGCACGCACCGCGGTCCGGGCTGAGGCGGTCGAACGTCATGAACTGTTCGTCGGCGCGGGCCATGAAGCCGCGCTTCGTGCTCAAGAAGTTGGGGTCCTTATGGCGGCTTCCAGGCCCGAACTCCGCGTTCCGTCCGTAGATCAGGAAGTACGCGGGCCTGATCGGCTTCCTTCCTCGTGAACCACCGGGAAGGTCGTAGAACTCGCGGAACCAGAGCTCATTCTCCGGCTTATCGAACCACGCCTTCCAGGTGACCAGTTGATCCATCGCCTGCGTAACCTCTGCTGTGGGCAAGCCGCCCTGCGTGAACCACTGCTTCCTTGGGTCCTCTATCTCGATGCAGACAGGCGTGATCACACTGCTGTGCCGGGCGATCCACATGAAGTCCGGCCTGTAGTTTCCCAAGCCCTGCAACTTCGGCTCACGGTAGACGCAGTGAAGGAGCGGACCGTGGTGGCCACCGACGCCAGCCACGCCGTTCGATCCTGGCAGAAGCGCCGGGTGCTTCTCCAGGAACTCCTGGACCGAGCGCTCATTCTCGGCAGAGTCGAGGACGGCCTTCCACTCGTTGTGGAGCGCCGCGGTGTACTGCTTGTCATCGATGGCCCTCGGCCTGGCCGGGCTGGTGTCAGCCTCCACCGTCTGCAAATCCCTACCCCTGTCCCTCGATCGAGCAACTTGGGGGCTACGGTAGCGCCCGGCCGCCGCGCGAGAGCGCCAGCCGGAGCCTGCATCGGGCTCCGGTCGCATTCACCAGCGCGGCCCGTTACGGCCAGCCCGATCCTCGGCGGCGATACCAGCCCGTCCAACGAGGGGGGCGAGGTCCACCTTGCAACCTGCATGTCCGCGGTCTGCGACGCCGTCACCCGCCGCTGCGTCTTCGCCAGCGAGGAGTCGATCAGGACCACAACGTGCGCAGATCCAACTCCGCGAATAGCTGGGGAAGGGCGGAACCAAGGCTGAGTGTGGCTGTCTCCCAGCTGCCGAGGCTCATTGCCTCGGCCACCAGGACTCGATTGCCGCCAAACCCGTCGCTGCCTGTGACCACGCGGGCTAGCGCTTGGTCCTGCTGATCAGCGTCTGTGATGGTGCGGGTGAGATTCAGCGCCTGTTCGTGCTGTCCGGCCCGGGCCATCGCCTCGGCCACGCTGGCCAGAGCCC
>NZ_JZWY01000953.1:0-1541 GCF_000966955.1 Streptomyces sp. NRRL S-495 | reverse complement strand
GCCTGCTCGTGCTGTCCGGCTCGGGCCATCGCCTCGGCTGCGCTGGCCAGAGCCCACACCTGCCGACCAGGGTCGGTGATGGTGCGGGCGAGGTCGGCCGCTTCTCTGGCGAGGCCGGCAGCCTGCTCGTGCTGTCCAGCCTGGGCCACCGACTCGGCCACGCTGGCCAGAGCCTGGGCCTGCTGGTACCGGTTGGCAAGAGTACGGGTGAGGTCCAGGGCCTGTTCGTGCTGTCCGGCCCAGGCCATTGCTTTGGCCACGCCAGCCAAGGCCTGAGCCTGCTCATCAGCGTCGGTGATGGTGTGAGTGAGAGCCAACGCCTGATCGTGTTGTCCGATCTGGGCCAGCGTGTTGGCCACTCTCACCAGAGCTTGGGCGTGCTGGTACGGGCTGGTGAGAGTGCGGGCGAGGTCCAGGGCCCGTTCGTGCTGTCCGGCCCGCACCATCGCCTCGGCCACGCCAGCCAGAGCCCAGACCCGCTGATTAGCGTCGGTGATGGCGCGGGCGACGTCCAAGGCCCGTTCGTGCTGTCCAGCCCAGGCCAGCGCCTCAGCCACGCCAGCCAAGGCCCAGGCTAGTTGGCCGGGGTCGGTGATGGCGTGGGTGAGGTCGGATGCCTCTTTGGCGAGGTCGGCGGCCTCTTCATGTTGTCCGGCCCGGGCCATCGCGCTGGCCACGCCGGCCAGGGACTGCGCCTGTCGGCCGGGGTCGGTGATGATGCGGGCGAGGTTGGCGGCCTGCTCATGTTGTCCGGCCTCGGCCATGGCACTGGCCAGAATTTGGGCCTGCTCGTCGACAACGGTGATGACGCGGGCAAGGTCAGCCGCGACACTCGCGATGCCGGTGGCCTGCTCGCGTTGCCCGGCCCGGGCCATCGCCTCGGCCACACTGGCCAGGGCCCGGGCCTTCTGGCTGGGGCTGTTGAAGGTGCGGGTGAGCTCCAGAGCCAGTTCGTGTTCTCCGGCCCGGGCCATCGCGCTGGCCACTTCGGCCAGGGCATAGGCCTTCTGGTCGGGGCTGTTGATGGTGCGGGCGAGGTCCAGGGCCTGTTCGTATTGTCCGGCCTGGGCCATCGCATCAGCGACGCCAGCCAGGGACCGGGCCTGCTGATCAGAGTCGGTGATGGTGCGCACGAGGTCAGTGGCCTGTTCGTATTCTCCGGCCCGGGCCATCCCGTCGGCCATGCTAGCCAGGGCCCAGCCTTGCGAGATAGCGGTATTGCTGGTGCCAGCGAGGTCGGCGGTGACCCTGGCGAGGTCGGCGGCCTGTTCGTATTGTCCGGCCCGGACTATCGCATCAGCGACGCTGATTAGGACGAAGACCTGCTGGTAGGGGTCAGTGAAGGTGTGGGCGAGGTCGGCGGCTTCTCTGGCGAGATTCAGCGCCTGGTCGTGTTGCCCGGCCCGGGCCATCGCCTCGGCCGCCTCGGCCACAGCACAGGCCTGCCGGACGGGGTCGGTGATGATGTGGGCGAGGTCGGCGGCTTCTCTGGCGAGGTCGGCAGCCTGCTCGTGCTGTCCGGCTCGGGCCATCGCCTCGGC
>NZ_JZWY01000944.1:0-318 GCF_000966955.1 Streptomyces sp. NRRL S-495 | reverse complement strand
CGGTCCGGATGTGAGTTCCGCGTTTATTTTCGTATGCCATGAGGTGCTCTGGCAGCTGACTCCGTAGGTTGAGCCAGCATTCTGGGGTTTCTTCAGAGGGTCGATGAGCTGGCCGTTTAGGAGCTGTTTGAAGTTCGGATCTCCTTGAAGCTGCGTGGTGTGCTGGGTGTGGCTGGTAGAACTCGCGTGTGGCACGTTTTGATGTGACGGATGCCGAGTGGGCGTTGATCGAGGGGCGTCTGCCGGTGGCGGCCAGTGGTCCGCTGCCGCGGCGGGTGCGGGACCAGGGGCATTGCATGTTCGAGATCGGTCCGGTTC
>NZ_JZWY01000943.1:0-10279 GCF_000966955.1 Streptomyces sp. NRRL S-495 | reverse complement strand
CCCCACCCCGGCCTGGCCGGAACCGGCCGCTCCGCTGCCGCTTCTCCGCCGGTCGGCTTCCCCCTGCGCACGGAACACCGGCCTCAGAGCGCGAGCTTGAACCCGTCGTGACTGCGGACGAAGCCCAGACCGGCGTAGAAGCGGTGCGCGGCCTCGCGCTGCTTGTTGCTGGTCAGCTGGACCAGCGCGCAGTCGCGCGAACGGGCCCTGTCGATCGCGAGCGCCATCAGGATGCGGCCGAGGCCGCCCCCGCGCCGGTCCGCGCGGATCCGCACCGCTTCGAGCAGTGCGCGCTCGGCGCCGCCCTTGCCGAGGCCCGGGATGTAGGTCGCCTGGAGGCAGCCGACCACGGTGCCGTCCGCGTCTGCGTCCGTGTCCGCCAGGACGAGCAGCTCGTTGCGCGGGTCGGTGTCGATCGCGTGGAAGGCGCGCTCGTACGCCTCCGTCACCACGACGGTGGCCGGGTCCACCACCCGGTCCTCGTCCGCCAGCAGGGCCAGGATCGCGGGCAGGTCGCGGCGGGTGGCGGGGCGCAGGGTGTGGGCAGCGGTAGACATGGCTCCGACCCTAACCGGCGCCCGTCCTTCCGTTTTCCCGGCCCTCGGACTCCGCCCCCCGGACTCCGCTTCCGACCTCCGCCCCCTCGGCCGGAAGCTGCCTGCCGTACCTGTCGTCGCGGAGGCCCGGCGTCCGTATGATCTGGCCTGCCCGCCGTCGGCGGCGGCCGTGCGCAGCCGCCCGCAGCCGTCGCGCAGCAGTCCCGCCGGTCTCGAACGGTCCAAGGGAGGCGCAGCACAGTGCGGTTCGCAGGTGTGGGTCTGACGCGTGAGGGTTACCGGATCGCCGTGGCGGGCGCCGAGGACGGGCCGTCCGGGGCGGATGCGGTGGACGCGGTGGACGAGGTGTACGAACACTGCGGTCTGGAACGGCCGTTGGCGCGGCTGGCCGAGCTGGCGGGGGAGTCGCCGGACGGCTTCGCGGTGGTCCTCGACAGCGCCAACGGCATCATGGACGCCCCGCTCGCCGCCCTCGGCATACCCGTACTCCGGGCCGACCCGCCGCTGCTGACCGACGGTCGGACGACGGCGCGCGCCCTGGCCGCGCTCGGCCGCTCCCGCCCCGAGGCGCTGACGGCGCTGCCGCCGGACGGCTGGACCATGACCGGCCGCGAGGACGGGATCGCCGCCGCGGAGGCGGCCAGCGGACCAGTCGAGCGCGAACTCGCCGGACGCGGGCTGCTGTTGGCGGGAGGCGGAGGAGCCGACCCGCTGGTGGCGCTGACCTTCGACGACGGCCCGCACCCGGAGTACACCCCGCAGGTGCTGGACGTGCTCGCCCGGTACGACGCCCCCGCCGCGTTCTTCTGCATCGGCCTGCACGCCCTGGCCCACCCCGGGGTGGTCCGCCGGATCGCCGCCGAGGGCCACACCCTGGGCAACCACAGCTGGTCCCACGCCTATCTGCCGGACCTCGGCCCGATCGGGCTCCGCGAGCAGCTCGGCTTCACCGCCGACGCCCTCGCCCGCGCCTGCGGGAGCACCCGCCCGCCGCGCTGGCTGCGCCCCCCGTACGGCGGCCGCAGCCCGGAGCTCCTCACGGCGGTCGCCGGGTCGGGCCTCACGACGGTGCTGTGGGACGTCGACGCGAAGGACTGGTCCCGGCCCGGCCCCGGGGTCGTCGCGGAGCGGGTGCTGGACGCGGTCGGTCCGGGCTCGGTGGTGCTGATGCACGACGGCGGCGGCGACCGTTCGCAGACCGTCGCCGCGCTGCCCGAGGTGATCACCGGCCTGCGCCGGCGCGGCTACCGGATCGTCGGCCTCGACGACCTGCTCGCCGCCCGCCCGGTTCGACCCGTCTGAGGTCTTTCCGATCGAAATGATCTATCATCACTCGATCGTTCGATCGTCCCGGCCGGAGGCCACCGTCCCCGGCGCCGGGCGTTCGTACCTTGATCACGGGGGTTGACCATGCACGTCACGCTGGCCGAAGAGATCATGCTGCTGTCGTTGGACGACGACAGCGGTCAGGCCAAGGACCGCTGGGCGGTCGGCTGGATCGTCGCCGGCGGTCTGCTGCTGGAGCTGGCGCTCGCCGAGCGCATCCGCGTCGAAGGCGGCCGGGTGGAGGTGGTCGACACCGCGTCGACCGGAGACCCGCTGCTGGACGGCTGCCTGGAGTCGCTCGCGGCCTGGGCCGGGAGCACCAGGTCCGCGACGGTGGCGGCCTGGCTGAGGAAGGACCAGGCCAAGAGCGTCGGGGCCGCCCTGGAGAGCCTGCGCGGGCGCGGCATCGTCACCGAGGAACGGCACCGGGTGCTCGGACTCTTCCCGGTCCGCCGCTTCCCGGAGGCGGACGGCACGGTCGAGCGCGAGCTGCGCGAGCGGCTGAACGAGGTCGTGCTGAACGACGCCGAGCCGGACGCGCGGACCGCCGGCCTGATCGGCCTCCTGCACGGCGCGCGCCTGTACCGGCTGGCCTTCCCCGGGCAGCCGCGCAAGCGCGTCGAGCCGAGGATGGCCGCCCTCGCCGAGGGCCAGTGGGCGGCGGACGCCGTCCAGGAGACGATCCGCGCCACCCAGGTCGCGATCCTGGCCGCCACCACCGCGGCCACCGCCGCAGCCGCCGCCGCGACCGGCTCCTGACCCCACCCCCGCCCCGCCCTCGAGGCCGGGCCGTACCCGGGCGCGGCGGACGCCCGGGTACTGTCGCCCGCCCCCGGCCGTGTCTACGCTGCTGTACGTGTCCTCGTCCGCGCGGGATGCCGCGCCCCCCGCCTACGTCCACGCGAGCCTGCCCGGGGCGGTGCCGCTGCTCGGGCACCTGCCCGCACTGGTGCGAGATCCGGCGGCCCTGCTGGCCGGGCTGCACCGGCACGGCGACCTGGTGGACCTGCGGCTGGGGCCGAACCGGCTGGTGGTGCCCTGCCACCCCGAGCTGCTGCGGCAGGTCTACGCCGACGACCGCACCTTCGACAAGGGCGGCCCGATCTACGGGCGCTTCCGGGAGATCCTCGGCAACGGGGTGGCGACCTGCGCCCACGCCGACCACCGGCGCCAACGCCGGATGCTGCAACCGGAGTTCCGGCCCGACCGGGTCGCCGCGTACGCGGAGGTGATGACCCGGGAGGCGGCGCTGCTCGCCGACTCCTGGCGGCCCGGCGAGGTGGTGGACGTCTTCCCGTCCTGCTACCGCTTCACCCTCCGGGTGGTGACGCGCACCCTGCTCGGCACCGAGGTGCCGGACGTCCTGGCCGGCCGGCTCCAGCGGGCGTTCGAGACCGCGTTCGCCGGAGCACTGCGACGGGTGGTCCGGCTGCCCGCCGGCCCCCGCTACCGCGCGGCCGTGCGCACCCTGCGGAGCACCGTCACCGAGCTGGTGCGCGACCACCGGGCGCACGGCGCCGACCGCACCGGCCTGCTGGCGGGCCTGGTCGCCGCCCGCGACGAGGACGGCACGGCGCTGTCCGACGCCGAACTGCACGACCAGGTCGTCGCCATGCTGCTCGCCGGCACCGAGACCACCGCCTCCCAGCTCTCCTGGACCCTGCGCCTGCTGACGGCCCACCCGGACGTCCTCGCCGCCCTGTACCGCGAGCTCGACGAGGCCCTGCCGGACGGTCGGCCCGCCGGGTGGGGCGATCTGCCCCGACTGCCTTACACCGACCGGGTGCTGACCGAGGCCCTGCGGCTCCACCCGCCGGGCTGGGTCCTGCTGCGCACCTGCACCCGGACCACCGAGCTCGGCGGCCGCACCCTGCCGCGCGGCACCCAGGTGGTGCTGAGCCCGTACGTCGCCCACCACCATTCCGGGATCTTCGCCGACCCGGCCCGCTTCGACCCGGACCGCTGGCTGCCCGAGCGGGCCGCCGCGCTGCCGCGCTGGGCGTTCGCCGGCTTCGCCAACGGCCCGCGCCAGTGCCTGGGCGCGGACTTCGCCCGCACCGAGGCCGCCATCGCGCTGGCCACCCTGCTGGGGCGTCGGCGCCCCGTCGCGGTGCCCGGCCGCCGCCGCTCCGACGACCGCCCGATGCGCCTGACCACCGTCCTGCGGCCGTACCGGCTGCGCCTGCGCGTCCTCGACCGCCGTCCGCGGAGCCGGCCCGGCCCTCCGCTTCCGTCCGGGGAATGAGGCGATGCGGCCCGCGCCGGCGCGCGCGGGCCGCGTTCCGGAAGGCGGTCAGTGCGCGTTGGTGTAGATGTAGCCGCCGGTGTCCCAGTTGTAGATGGCGAGCTTGATGGTCTTGCCGGCGTCGGAGCGTCCGTTGTCGACGGCCATCCAGAAGCCGTCGTGCCGGTCGTAGGTGGCGGAGACGCCGGCCCAGTCCCAGCCGCTGCCGTTCCAGGTCAGGATCCACAGGTTCTGGCCGTAGTGGTTGGTGTTGAAGAACGCGTCGATGTACTCGTGGCCGTCGCTGCCCCAGTACACGTTCATCTGCGCGTACTCGCCGTTGGCGCTCACCGCGTCGCACCAGTGGTAGTTGCTGGTCGCGCAGGCGACCTGGTAGTCGGCCCGCTCGGTGGCCGCGGAGGCCGGTCCGGCGGCGGTGAGGGTGGCGCCGACGAGGGCCGCCCCTGTCGCGAGGGCGGTCAGTGCCTGGCGGGCGTAGGGGATGGGCATGGCTGTTCTCCTGTCGGGTGTGAGGAACGCGCCTGGCCGTGGTGCCTCCACAAGGAGAGCAGCCGCCGACCTCCGGCGGGGATGTCAAGAGGGCCCGGACGGCGGGTATGTCCGGCACGGGCCGGGTCGGGGACCGGCCGCCGTGTCTTGACACCCGGGCGGGCCCCGCCGCAGGCGCCGACGGCACCTGGCCGCCGGTACCGGATGCCGGTACCGTCATGGCCATGCCAGCCTTGAACGTCTCCTTCACGGAGGCCGAGCTGACCCGGATCCGGCGGGCGGCGGCCGCCGCCGGACTCCCGGTCAAGCGCTTCGTCCACATCGCCGCCCTCGACCGGGCCCTGGCCGTCACCCTGGAGGCGGGCTACCGCCACATGAGCCGAACGCTCGGACGCGCCGAGGAGACGGCGCTCGCCGACCGGGCCACCTACTTCGCCGTCAGTGCCATGGAGGGGACGCTGTGACCTCGCTGCGACGCGGGGACGTGATCGTCGTCGGGCGCGACGGCATGGGCGGGATGTGGGTGGTGATCTCCAACGACACCCGCAACGCCGTCCTGGACACCGTCGTCGTCGCCCAGATCGGCACCGGCTCGGACGAGTGGCCGACGGCCGTCTCCATCGGTGCGCACCAGGGGTGCACGGTGGACGACGTCGCCGGTCACGTCCTGGCGGACTTCGTGACCACGATCCGCCCCGGCCTCTACGACGTCGAGGTGCAGGAGAAGCGGCTCGACGAGCGGACGATGCACGCCGTCAGCGAGCGGCTGCGCCTCGCCCTGCCGTGAGCCTGAGGTACTTCGCGGTGCGGCCCGGCCTGCGGCGCGGGTCTGGACAGGGGCGGGGGAGTCGGCCAAGGTTCACCACCATGACTCTCCCGTTCCCCGCGCAGGGGCCCGGCGCCGGGCGCGGCGCGCTGTTCGACGCGGTCACCGAGGTCGGTGACGCGGCCGTCGCCCTGCTCGACGGCTGTCGGGGCGCCACCCCGATACCCGGCGCGGAGTGGACGGTCGCCGAGGCGGCCGCGCACCTGGCGATGGCCAACGAGCTGATGGCGGAACTCGCGGCCGGCGCGGACCGGCCGTACGGGGACGGCACCCCCGGCTCGCTGGCGGCGGCCAACGCGGCCTCGCTGGCCGAGCGGCCGGAGCGGGACCCGGCCGTGCTCGGCGCGGAGATCGCCCGGCAGGCCCGGCGGTTCACCGCGGCGGCCGGCTCGCGCGGCGGCGGCGAACCGGTGCTGACCCCGCTGGGCGGCATGGACCTGGACACGCTCGGCGCCTACCTGCTGACCCACATGCTGGGCCATCTCTACGACGTCGCCGTCGCGCTGGGGCGGCCGCACCCGATCGACCGGCGGCGGGTCGGGCTGACGATGCCCTTCCTGCGGACGGCCATGCCGCTGGTGGTGGACGCCCGGGCGGCGGCCGGCCACAGCGCCTGCTACCGCTTGCGGGTGCGGGGCCTGGACGGTTTCGCGGTCACCTTCACGGACGGTGCGGCCGTGGTGAGCCAGGAGCCGCCGCGCCGTCCGGACTGCACCATCCTCACCGAACCGGTGGCGTTCCTCCTCATCGCGCTGGGCCGCTTCACCGCCACCGACGCGCTCCGCCGGGGCAAGGTGCTGGCCTGGGGCCGTCGGCCGTGGCTGGCCTCCTCCTTCCCAGGGCTGTTCGCCGCGCCCTGAGGGCGCTTCCCGGCCGGGCGTCCGGAGTCCGTATTCGACGGTGCTCGAAGGGCTTTGTCCGGCCGAACTCCGTACACGGAGACTGATGTTGCCGACTCCGCCCCGGCGATCGTCCGGGGCGCGGGGTCGGTGTCGTGACCATCGGATCCGCTCTGGAGGAGTTCCCGTGAGCCGTTCTTCCTCGCTCCGTCTGCGCGCCACCGTCGTGGCGGTCGCGGCCTCGGCCTGCCTGCTCGGCGGTGTCGCCGCCGCCGAGGCCACCCCCGCAGCCCCCGCCGGGGTCTCCGCGACCGCCGCGACCGAGTCGGCGTACTTCACGGCCAACGGCTACGGCTACACGCAGTCCGCGGCGGTGTCCAACGCGGCCGAAGCGGCCTTCGCGAAGGCGCAGCGGGCCGGCTGGCTGCGGAGCCAGTGCTACCTGCGCGGCACCGACATCAAGCCGACCGGCACCGGTGCGTACTCGGTGGTCGCCGAGGTGTTCTGCCAGCGCTGACCCACCCCCGATGTCCACCGAGAAGGAAAGCAGGACCACTGAGATGACGTCGATGTTCGTCCGGGGCGCGGCCGCGCTCGTCCTCGCGGGTCTGGCGGCGCTCGTGCCGACCGCCGCACACGCCACCACCGCCACCACCGCCACCACCGGCACCCGCACCGGCGCGGCCACGGCGGCCGTCGCGCAGGAGACGCAGAGGTTCACGGGCTCCGCCTACGAGAACAGCCCCAAGAAGGCGAAGCGCGAGGCCGAGACGCAGGCTCGCCACAGTGCGCTGCTCAGCGGCTTCCTCAACGAGCAGTGCGTGCTGCTGTTCGCCGAGTCCTACCGGCTCGCCCCCGGCTACTACGGGGCGAACGCCGCGATCAGCTGCACCCGCTGAACGTGCGGGGCCCGGTGGTGCGGCCGCACCACCGGGCCCCCGCGCTCGTGGAGCGGCCCGGTCAGCCGCAACAGGGCTTGCACTCCTTCACCTGCACGTTGTCGACGACCGGCCCGTACGCCCCGCCGACGGTGCTGGTGAAGCCCAGGGTGGTCGACGCGCCCTGCGCGACGAAGGTGAACTGACGGCCCACGTAGCCCATGGCGGCGAACGTCCGGCCGGTGACGTCGAAGGAGAAGTCCTGGAAGTTCTGGCCGTCGACCAGCGCCCGGCCGGTCTTCAGGGCCGGCGCGCCCGCCGGGTTGCCGGCCAGGGAGTAGGTGACCGAGTAGGTGGTGCCCGGGACGGTGGTGAAGCTCTGGGTGACGGTGCCGGCGTTGGAGCCGTTGAGGTCCACCGACTGGTCGCCCTCGGCGGCCTGCCAGAAGCCGGCGCCGATCAGGTCGACGCTGCCGCTCGCGACGCTCCACGGGCCGATGGTCTGACCGGCGGTCAGCGGGATGTAGGAGTTCGCGGGGGCCTTGGGCGTCTCGAAGCTGCCGTCGTCGAACCGGCTGAGCGCCCGGTTGCCGCCGGCCGCCTGGGCGGGGACGGCCAGGGCGGTGGCGCCGGCGACGAGCAGGGCGACGGCGGCGATGCGGGTGCGCGAGAACGACATGGGTGCCCTCCCGGGGCTGACTGTGAGTGGGATCAGCCGATGATCGGCTGTGCACAGAGCGTCCGCCGTCGCGGTGATCCCTGCCAAGGCCGGGCAGGTGGCGCCCGGTGTCGCGCCCGGCTCGTGTCCGTGCTCTCGCACGCCGGTTTCGACCGCTTCGGGCCGGTCCCGCCCGGCCGGCACGGCCGCGGTACCTGGGACCCGCCCCGGCCGGGGCGCCTCCCGGGGAGCGGAACGATTCGTGCACGCCCCTCCCGTGCCGCGCACTCCGCTGCCGCAGTGCTTTTCGCTGCCCGCCGCTGCCGCCGCTACCGCTACCGCTGCCCGCCGCCCCGCCGGGCGTCCAGGACCAGGTGGGTACCGAGCCCGAACACCAGCCCCCAGAACGCCGAGCCGATACCGAACAGGCTCATCCCCGAGGCGCTCGCCAGGAACGTCACCATCGCCGCGTCCCGCCCGCGCTCCTCGGCGACCGCCGCCGCCAGGCTGCCCTGCAGCGAGGCCAGCAGCGCGACCCCGGCGATCACCGCGATCAGTTCCTTCGGCAGCCCGGTGAACAGACTCACCAGCACCCCGCCGAAACTGCCCACGAGCACGTACAGCGCACCCGAGGACATCGCCGCCACATACCGGCGGCGTGGATCCGGGTGCGCCTCCGGGCCCGAGCAGATCGCCGCCGTGATCGCGGCCAGATTGACCCCAGGCGAGCCGAACGGCGCCATCAGCACCGATATCGCGCCGGTCGAACCGATCAGCAGCCGGTCGTCCGCCCGGTAGCCGAAGGCCCGCATCACCCCGAGACCCGGCGCGTTCTGCGAGGCCAGGGTCACGATCGTCAGCGGCAGCGCCAGACCGACCAGGGCCGACCAGGAGAACGCCGGNCCCAGGCGCAGCGGCAGCCCGACCGTCAGCGCCGCCAGCACCCCGCCGGCCAGCAGCGCCACCGGCACGGCGTACCGGGGCGCGAACCGCTTGGCCACCAGGAACGCCGCGAAGGCACCGACCACCAGCGTCGGCGCGCTGTGCACGGCACCGAAGATCCCGGCGCCGAAGGAGAACAGGATGCCCGCCAGCATCGCGTTCACGATCCCCACCGGCACCGCGGCGATCAGCCGCCCGAACCACCCGGTCACCCCGAACAGCGTCACCGTCACCGCGCTCACCAGGAACGCCCCGATCGCCTCCCGGTACGGGTAGTCGCCCAGGCTGGTCACCAGCAGCGCGGCCCCGGGCGTCGACCAGGCCGTGACCACCGGCGTCCGCGTCCACCAGCTCAGCGCGAAGCCGCTCACCCCGCTGCCGATCGCCACCGCCCAGATCCAGGAGGCCGTCTGCGCCGCGTCCAGCCGCCCGGCGGCCGCCGCCGCGAGCACCACCACCAGGGGCCCGGAGAACGACACCGCGACGCACACCAGGCCCGCCAGCAGCGCCGGCCCCGACACATCCCGCCGCAGCGCCCGACGCTCCCCGTCCCCGTCCGCCACCGTCTCCGGCCGGGCCGTCAGTTCGTTTGTCATCCCGGCAGTATCCCGAACCCGCCCGAGCGCGGATCGGCCCGGGCCCGGACCCGTCCGCGCCCGGGCCGGCCTGCCCACCTGCGGCTCCCGGGCCGGATCCGGCGGACCCGATAATGGCGTCATGATCGACAAGCGGTTGCGCGTGGTACTGGCCGAGGACTCCGTCATCCTCCGGGACGGCATGGTCGAGCTGCTCGGCGCGCGGGGGTGCGAGGTGGTGGCCACGGCCGGGACGGCGCCCGAGCTGCTCGCCGCGGTGGCCGAGCACCGGCCGGACGTCGCCGTGGTGGACATCCGGATGCCGCCCACCCACACCGACGAGGGGATCCGGGCCGCCGTCGAGATCCGTTCGACCGACCCGGGGACGGGCATCCTGGTGTTCTCCCAGCACGTCGAGACGGCCTGGGCGGCCCGGCTGCTGGCCGGCGGCGCCGCGGGTATCGGCTACCTGCTGAAGGAACGCGTCGCCCGGACCTCGGAGTTCATGGACGCGCTGCACCGCGTCGCCGACGGCGGGACGGCGCTCGACCCGGAGGTGGTCACCCGGCTGATGCGCGGCGCGCGGCGGCGCCTGGTGGACACCCTCACGCCGCGCGAGCGCGAGGTGCTGGAGCTGATGGCGCAGGGCCACTCCAACCGCTCGATCGCCACGCTGCTGGTGGTGTCCGAGCGGGCGGTGGAGAAGCACGTGGCCGCTGTCTTCACCAAGTTCGACCTGCCCGCGACGGACGTGGACAACCGGCGGGTGAAGGCCGTCCTCGCGTACCTGGCCGACCAGGAGGGGTGACGACGTCTCACAGGGCCGCCGGGAGCTCGGCCGTGACCGTGGTGGGCCCGCCGGGCGGGCTGTCCACCCGCAGCACCCCGTCCACCGCCGCCAGCCGCTCGGTCAGACCGGCCAGGCCCTGTCTCTTATACACATC
>NZ_JZWY01000942.1:0-417 GCF_000966955.1 Streptomyces sp. NRRL S-495 | reverse complement strand
TCGTCGCGCACCAGCAACCGGACCCGGCCGTCGGCCGCGCGCACCGCGAGTTCGGCCGAGCGGGCCCCGCTGTGCTTGGCGATGTTGGTGAGCAGCTCGGCGGCACAGTAGTAGACCGCCTGTTCGATGGCCGGCTCCGGCCGTTGCCGCAGGTCCAGGCGAATGTCGACAGGTACGGGGCAGGTCGCGGTGAGACCGGGCAGGGCCTCGCCGAGGCCGCCCTCCGGCGTCACCGGATGGATGCCCCGGGTGAGCAGCCGGAGTTCGGCGATGGTGTCGTCCGTCTGCCCGCGGGCCCGGGTGACGAGGGCGCGCAGTCGGTCGGTGTCCGCGGATGTGCCGGGCCCGGGGGCCGGGTCCGGCGCGGGCGGTCCGACGGGGCCGAGCGCGTCCTCGGCGCTGTCTCTTATACACATC
>NZ_JZWY01000941.1:0-922 GCF_000966955.1 Streptomyces sp. NRRL S-495 | reverse complement strand
GGCCGAGCGCGTCCTCGGCGAGCGCGAGCGTGATCGCCAGCGCGACCAGCCGCGCCTGCGTGCCGTCGTGCAGATCGCGCTCCAGTCCGCGGAGCCGGTCGGTGTTCGCGGCGATCAGCCCGGTGCGGGCGTTCTCCAGCTGTCGCACGCGCTGCTGCGTGCGGACCGGTCCGAGCAGGACCCGGGCCAGCCGCCGGTTCACCCCGCTCAGCGCCCGGACCGCGCCCGGCGCCGAGGCCAGCAGCACCAGGCCGAGGGGCACGGCGACGAACTCCGGCCAGCCGGTCGTCCGGGGGCCGGGTTCCAGCAGCCGGATCCAGAGCGGGAAGCCGACCAGCCACCCGCCGCCGAGCGGGAGCAGTACGGCGGCCGCGAATCCGAGTACGCCCAACGGCAGGCGCAGCACCAGGTGGAGCAGCACCCGCCAGGCGACCGGATCGGTGAGCACCACCCGGCCCCGGGCCAGTACCCCCGCCGGGCGGGGCAGCGGGGCCGGCGGCTCGATCCGTTCGCCGAGCAGTCGGCCCACCAGCCACCGCTGCGGTGCGCCGAGCCTGCGCACGCCCAGCAGCGCGAGGACGACGAACGGCAGGCCGACCACCGTCAGCGAGAGCAGGACTCCCGCGTACAGGACCGCGATCGCGTAGAGCCCGCCGAGCAGCGCGACCGGCAGCCCGAGGATCGCGAAGGCCCAGCCCCCGCCCCGGACGGCGAGGTGGCGCCGCCACCCGGGCGCGGCACCCCGGCCCGTGCCGTCGGTCGTGCCGCCGGCCGTACTGCCGCCCGCGCCGTCGGCACGTTCAGTCACGGCCGCCGCCCGCCAGCTCCGCCGCCGGTCCGCCGACCGCCCAGCGGCCGGTGACCAGGATGCCCGGCAGGACCAGCGCCGCCGCGCCCGCCACGATCCACCCGCAGGTCCCCA
>NZ_JZWY01000940.1:0-3538 GCF_000966955.1 Streptomyces sp. NRRL S-495 | reverse complement strand
GGTCAGCGCCGCCTCCGCCGAGAGCATCCGCAGCAGCTGCGGCCGGGTGGCGCCCACCAGGCGCAGCAGGGCGAACTCCCGCCGCCGGTCGGCCGTCACGGCGACCAGGGTGTTGACGACGGAGACCGTGGCGAAGCAGACCAGCATCCCCAGCTCGGCCTGCCGCAGCCAGATGTCGGTGGCGGAGGTCACGGAGGAGGCGGAACCCCCCGCTGCCGCTGCGGCCCGCCCGGCGGTGAATGTCATGATCGACATGGTGCCCGACAGCCCCACCAGCAGTGCGACCGGTACCACCGCGGACGACAGCCGCCGCGCGTAACCGCGGAGATTGGCGTCGGCCAGCCAGCCCGCTCCGGGCGCCAGCACCCGGAGCGGCCCGCCCAGGACGGCCGCCAGGACCCGTGCCGCGAACGGTCCCGCCAGGGCGACCGCGACCAGCAGCACCAGCGAGGCGAGCAGCGCGGCCTGCCCCGCCTTGTCCACCTGGTCGGCCGGCCGCGTCGCCGACAGCCGCAGCAGCAGGACACCGCCCACCAGAGCGCCGGTCCCGGCGAGCAGCCGCAGCGCACCGGTCCGCGCGTGCTCGGTCGAACTCGCGGTCAGCGCCGCCGCGGGCGCGATCCGGGAGATCCGCCGGGCCGCCACGGCGGAGGCCGCCAGCCCGACGAGCAGCACGACGCCGAGGGCGACCAGCATCGGCACCGGTGTGCCCGGCACCCGCACGTCCGGCGACGCCATGCCGCGCCGCTGGAGCGCGGCGAGGAACCACCGGGCCGCCACCGCACCGAGCGCCCAGCCCGGCACCGTCACCAGCAGGGTGGTGACGAGGACCTCGCCGCGCACCAGCCGCCGGGTCTGCCGGGGTGTCGCCGCGACCGTGCGCAGCAGCGCCAGTTCACGGTGCTGCTGACGGAGCGCGAAACCCAGCGCGTTGACCACGACGAAAAACGCGACCAGGACGGCGATCTCGCCGAACGCCCCCGCGATCACCATCAGGCCCGGTCCGGCGGCCGCCTTCCGGACGGCCGCCGGGGTGGCGAGCTCGGCGGCGAACAGGGAGCCGAACAGGGTGACCGCGGCGATGGCGAGCAGCAGGGCGACCGCCGTTCCGGCGAAGGCGGCCGGACGCCGACGCAGCTGTCCGAGGACGAGGGAAGTCAGGGAGGTCATCGCGCTCACCCGCCCAGCCGGCTCAGGCGCTCGCCGACCTCGGCGGCGGTGGGACGCTCCAACTCGTCGACCACCCGGCCGTCGGCCAGCATCAGCACCCGGTCCGCGTACCCGGCGGCCACCGGGTCGTGGGTCACCATGACGCAGGTCCGGCCGTCCCGGTCCACCCCGGACCGCAGCAGGGCCAGCACCTCGTGCCCGGTGGACCGGTCCAGGGCGCCGGTCGGCTCGTCGGCGAACAGCACCTCGGGGCCGGAGACCAGGGCCCGGGCGATCGCCACCCGCTGCTGCTGACCGCCGGAGAGCTGCCCCGGCCGGTGCCGCTCGCGCCCGGCCAGGCCGACCCGGGCCAGCGCGTCCAGCACCTGACGCCGGTCGGGCCGCCGCCCGGCCAGCCGGCCGGGCAGCTCCACGTTCTGGGCGACCGTCATGGCCGGCATCAGGTTGAAGGCCTGGAACACGAACCCGACCCGGCTGCGCCGCAGCTCCGCCAGCCGTCGCTCGGGCAGCCGCGACACCTCGGTGTCGCCCCACCGGACGGTGCCCCGGGTGGGCCGGTCCATCCCGGCGAGGCAGTGCAGCAGGGTGGTCTTCCCGGAGCCGGACGGCCCCATCACCGCGGTGAAGGTGCCCGGTGCGAAGGCCACGGACACCCCGCGCAGTGCCTGTACGGCGGCGGGGCCGCGTCCGTACTCGCGGTAGAGCTCGTCCGCCCTCGCGGCGGCCGGGGTACCGGTGGTCTGTGTCGTTCCGTTCATACCGCCATCCTGGGCGGCCGCCGCGCACCGATCGATGGTGCGGCCCCCCGAACCGGGGGTTCGGTTTTCCGAACCCCCTCGGCCCCGTCAGGGGCGGCCCTCGCGATCACCCTCGGCCGGGCGGCCGGCCCGGTGATCAGCGCACGCCGACGGGGCGGGGGAGGGAGCCTCCGGCGCCGTGGTGGCCGGCCGCGAAGGGGAGCGGTGCGCCGCTGCGGGCACTGAGCTCCAGCCGCTCCAGCAGCTCGGACGGGGAGACGGGGACGACCGGGCAGCTCGCGTGCGCGTGGCAGTGGCCCAGGACGGAACCGGGCAGCAGCCGACCGAGGCGGCCGTGCCGGCCGATGCCGATCACCAGCCGGTCGGCCGGTCCGGTGACGGCGGAGACCAGGGCGGGCCCGGCGTTGCCCCGGACCGTCAGCGGGTGAATGACCAGGCCGGCCGGGTAGCCGCCGAAAGCCTGCTCGAAGGCGGTGTCGATGCGGCGGCGGGCGGCGTGCTCCAGTTCGGACAGCGGGCGCGGTCCCCGCTGGTCGCCGTCCGAGGGCGACCAGGCGGCGACCGGGACGAGGACGGCCTCCCGCCGGGCGGCCTCGGCCACGGCGCGGTACAGCGCCGCGAGGCTGCCCAGGGAGCCGCTGAGTCCGACGATCACTCTGGTGGTGCCGCTCGTGGTGCCGGTCGTGGTCCCGCTCGTGGTGCCGCTCGTGGTGCCGGTCATGGCTGCTCGCCTCCGCCTCGGTCGCGTGACACCCGGTGGGTCCCCGCCTCCGGGGACCGTTGTCCATGGAACGCTCCCGCCGCCGTGCCCGGGCCGCCGCTGACGGCACCATGACGGCGGGAGGCGCGTTCTTGACGGACCCATGACGGTCGCGGGCCGCCCGGTGCGGGCGCACAACCGGCGGTCCACCCGGTACGCCAGGTTCTACGACCGCGACCAGCGGCGGGCGCGGAGCGGCGGGTAATTCCCCGGACTCCGCGGAGCCGAACGCCTAGCATGCCGAGCCATGGCGATATTTGTGCATCTGACGGCGGCGGCGAACGCGCCGCGCATCCGACGGGCCGGGATCCGCGCGGTCAGTCACGGCCAGGACGGCGCACGCGGGGTGTACTGCTTCCCGGTGCTGCCGTCGTACACGCTCACCCACCAGTGGATGCGCGAGTTGGGCCGCTTCGACCGGCGGGGCGGGCGGGTGGCCGTCCACGTCCGGCTGGACGACGCCCAGCCGGTGCTGGTCGGGTCCTACTGGGACCGGACGCTGGGCGACCAGGCCGAGGTCCCCGCGGCGGAGGCGGTGCGGCGGATCGCGGCGCTGGACGACCCGCGCGGGTGGGAGGTGTTCGTACCGCGGGCGATCGGGCGGGCCGAGGTGCACCGGGTCCGCGCCGCGCCGCAGGTGGTGGGTTGGCGGTACCGGCCCGACGCACACGGGACCCGGCCCTGCACCTGCGTCGGGTGCCGGGTGCGGGGCGGGTACGGGGCGCGGCGGCTGCGCGAGCGTCTCCCGCACCCGCTGGACGGCCCGCCGCCGCCGACCGGCGTGCTGCTCGCCCGGATCGCGGCCGCCGGGGATCCGGGCGACCCGGCCGAGCTGGAGGCGGTCCTGGAC
>NZ_JZWY01000939.1:0-253 GCF_000966955.1 Streptomyces sp. NRRL S-495 | reverse complement strand
AGCTGGAGGCGGTCCTGGACTGGTTCAGGCTGCTCCGGCGCCGCCGGGGCCCGATCGCCGAACTCGCCCACCTCGCCGCCCATCCCGACTACCGCGTCCGGGAGTCCTTGGTGTGGGCGATCGGCGACTGGCGCACGCCCGGGGTCGCCGAACTGCTGGCCGGCCTCGCCGACGACCCGGCCCCGGACGTCCGCGAGGCGGTGGCGCGGGCACGGGGGTTCGTCCGGCCGGGGACGGCCGACCCGGAGCCGTT
>NZ_JZWY01000938.1:0-1277 GCF_000966955.1 Streptomyces sp. NRRL S-495 | reverse complement strand
ACCCCCGCGCCCGCCGGGGGATCCCGGCCCGCTGATCGGGAACCCCGGACGAGGCTGCGCCGGGCCGTCCGTGCACACTACGGTGAGCCGGACGACTCGGGGTGGGGGAGCGGATGCGGCAGGGCACGATGATCAACGACCGGTACCGGATGGACCGTTGCGTCGGTACCGGTGGGATGGGGGCGGTCTGGAGGGCCCAGGACACCCGGCTGCAACGGGACGTCGCGGTCAAGGTCCTGCTGCCCCAGGTCGACGGCGCGGAGGACCACGGGGCTCAGACCCGCTTCGAGCGGGAGGCCCGGATCACCGCGCGGCTCCAGCACCCGAACATCATCGGCGTGCACGACTACGGCATTCACCGGGAGGCCGGTCTGGCGACGCCCTATGTGGTGATGAGCCTGCTCACCGGCCGGTCCGTCGCCGACGCCCTGCGCTCGGGTGAGCGGCTCGACCCCGCCCGGGCGGTGGAGTGGGGCGTGCAGATCTGCAACGCGCTGGCCGCCGCCCACGCGGTGGACGTCGCGCACCGGGACATCAAGCCCGGGAACCTCTTCCTGACCCGGCACGCGGACGGCACGGAAGCCGTCGTCGTCCTCGACTTCGGTATCGCCGCCTACCTGATGGCCGGCCACACCCGGCTCACCCCCGCCGGCAGCGGCATCGGCACCCCGGCCTACATGGCCCCGGAGCAGGCCAGGGGCCTGCGGGTCGACGGCCGCGCCGACCTCTACTCCCTCGGCTGCGTGCTGTACGAACTCCTCACCGGCACACCGCCCTTCGGCTTCCGCGGTAGCCCGTACGCCGAGGTGGAAGCCCACCTGAACGAGCAGCCCGTGCCACCGCGGCACCACCGGCCCGACCTGCCCGGTGGCCTCGACCGCGTCGTCCTGCAGCTCCTGGCCAAGGACCCGGCGGACCGCCCCGGCTCGGCCCTGGCCGTGGCCGAGGCGCTGCGAGCCGCCGTCGCCGCACCGACCGTCGTCGTCGCCACACCGACCGCTGTGGTCGCCGCACCGACCGTCGTGGTCGCGACGCCTCCGCCTCCGCCCCTGCCTCCGGCCACGGCCGTCCGGCTGCCTACCGTCGCCGAGCTGACGACGGCCCACGAGCTGGCCGGCTCCCTCAGCCGGGAGGGACGCCACAACGAGGCGGCGGCCGTACTGGCGCAGGTGGCCGACGGCCGGGCCCGGCTGCTGGGCGCCGCCCACCCGGACACGCTCAGGGCGCGCAACAACCAGGCCTACAACCTGGGCGAGGCCGGGCAGTACCGGGAGGCG
>NZ_JZWY01000937.1:0-1854 GCF_000966955.1 Streptomyces sp. NRRL S-495 | reverse complement strand
GTCTTCGCCCCGCACGCGGTGGAGCGGCCGGTCGCCGCAGCCGCACGGGACCGAGGACGCCGCGTCCGGCGGCCAGGACCACGAGTGGAAGGAAGGCGAGCGGTGGAAGGGCCAGGCCGCGCGACGGCGCGCACCCCCGACCCCCATACCCAGGCGGCGCTGGCGGCGGCCATCGCCGAGGCGGTGCGGGACCGGAACGAGCGGGTCCTGCGCCGGCTGCTGGCACGTTTCGCCGAGCAGGCCGCCATCACGGACCTGCCCGCCCTGCGCGAGGCCCTCGACCCCGCCGGGCACCTCGACGAGAAAGGTATAGCGCCGCCAGAGACTTCTTGGTGAGCTGGCACTCAGCTTCTGCCAGCCGGCAAGGCGCCACCTGGAGTAGACGGGCGAAGGGCTCCCTGGTGCGGATGCCGTCGCATGCCGGGAGCTCGCCGCGGCCACCTGCCCCAGGACTGGAATCGCTGGCACGGCCTGGCAGGACCGCGTCCAGTGAACCGCTGAGCACGCTGAATCGATGCAGGCCCCTGCATTCCGGGCGTGCCTGCCGATGCTGCTCCACCACACTGCGAGATGGGGTGGAGCAGCATCGGGCGAGCCCCGGGGGAGTCCGGCCACGCCGACGAGCAGCTGCCCACCCCGGCCTGGCCGGCTCGCCCGGGCGGCGGCTGACGCGTGGGGCGCGCGGCTGGGTCAGTCGCTGCTTTCCAGTGCCGGGAGGTAGGCGGCGGCCTGGCCGGTGGCGGTGGGGTGGAAGGACTGTCCGATGGGCCGGTTCAGTGCGTGCAGCCAGGGGGTGGAGTCGCACAGCTGGTGGCCGGCGAAGCGGTTGGCCACGTCCGCGTACGCGAAGTTCGGGTACTTGGCTGCCGTGGTCCGGATGACGTTGTTCAGCACGTCGGCGCCGTCGTTGAGTGCCGCCCGCTTGGTCGGGCTGATCCCCGGGCAGAGGGGGGTGGCGAGGTCGTAGAAGCGGGGGTATCCGAGGATCACGACGTGGGCGTTGGTCGCGCGGGAGCGGATGGAGCTGTAGACGGTGTCGAGTTTGCCGGGGAGCTGGGAGCGGGCGGTGTCCTCCGCGGTGGCCACGGCCTTGAGGCAGCCGGCGTCGCTGCCGAGCAGGCAGGAGGCCATCACGTCGCGCAGGCCGATGTCGTTGCCGCCGACGGTCATGCTGACCAGGGTGGTGCTGGAGCTGAGCGGTGCGAGTTGGCCGTTCACGACGTCGGCGCTGGTGGCGCCGCCGCAGGCCTGGAAGTCGAAGCCGGCGGGGGAGGTGGCCAGGGCATAGAGGTAGGGGTAGGCGTTGGTGCTCCGGTGGCAATCGTCGAGGTACGTGGTGGATGACCCGCCGCCTGCGGAGTAGGAGTCGCCGAGGGCCACGTAGTTGACGGTGGCAGCGTGGGCGGTGCTGGTGGTGGCGGTGAGTGCGGTGGTCGTCAGGGCCAGGAGCGCGGCCGCGAGGGCGGCGGGGCGGGTCCGGTTCATCGGTTGCCTCCTTGGTGGGGCGGGGCCGGTGTCTGCGGGCTCAGGGGGCGTTGCGGGCGCAGCGGAAGCCGGCGTGGCCGCTGGAGCTGTCGGGGGTGTTGGAGCTGCGGGCGGCGACGCGGTAGCGGTTGCAGTAGGACCTGTGGCACAGGTGGGAGCCGCCGCGGATGACCTTGGCCCCTCCGGTGGCGGGCCCGGTCGGGGCCAGCAGCGGCCGTGCCGTGGGGTGGTCGGTGGTCCACCAGTCCGCGCACCATTCCCAGACGTTGCCGGCCGTGTTGTACAGGCCGAAGCCGTTGGGCTCGAAGGCGTTCACGGGGGCGGTGGCGCGGTAGCCGTCGGTGGCGGTGTTGCGGGTGGGGAAGGTGT
>NZ_JZWY01000936.1:0-7565 GCF_000966955.1 Streptomyces sp. NRRL S-495 | reverse complement strand
GGAAGGTGCCGCGCCAGATGTTGCACCGGTGGGTTCCGTCGGGGTCGAGTTCGTCGCCCCACGGGTAGCGGGCCTGTTCGAGTCCGCCGCGGGCCGCGTACTCCCATTCCGCCTCGGTGGGCAGCCGCTTGCCGGCCCAGGCGGCGTAGGCGTGGGCGTCGTTCCAGGAGACGTGGACCACCGGGTGGTCGGCGCGCCCGGCCAGGTCGCTGCCCGGGCCTTCGGGCCGGTCCCAGGCGGCGCCGGTCACCGCGCACCACCAGGGGGTCCGCTCCACGCGTTGGGCGGTGCGGCGCAGGGCGGCGGGGAGGAAGCCGGCGAAGACGTAGGACCAGCCGATCCGTTCGGCTTCGGTGCGGTAGCCGGTGGCGGTGGTGAACGCGGCGAACTGCGCGTTGGTGACCGCGCGGGCGTCGATGAGGAACGGGTCCAAGCGGACCCGGCGTACGGGCCCTTCGCCGTCGTCGGGGAAGCCTTCGCGGTCGTCGGTGCCCATCAGGAACTCGCCGCCGGGCAGCAGGACCATGCCGTCCCGGGGCCCGTCGGGATGCCGCGAAGCCGGCATGCCCGCGGGTGCGAGGGTGAGCGGGCTGCTCGGCCCGGCGCCGCGCGAGGGGGTGCAGCACGAGGCCGCCGGGGCGTGGGACATGGTTCCTCCGTGAGGTGTTGACGGTCCCGGCGGTGCACGGCGTTCCGGGTCCGGCGGGGTGTCAGGCCAGGGCTTGCCGGCGCCTGAGGTCGAGTTCGTCCTGCACACGCTGGACGTCCTTGGCGTAGGGCAGGTGAAGGAGCGTCAGGAAGGCGCCGTTGACCAGCATGAGGACCACCAGGACCGCCAGGAACACCGGTTGCAGGCCGTACGTCTGGCCGAGGAAGCCGGCTCCCAGGCCGAAGGCGGCCCAGGCGAGTGCCTCGAACACGGAGACGTAGACGGTGAAGGCGGTGGCCCGCAGTTCGGGAGGGGTGACGGCCATGACCATCGGGCGGTTGACCGAGGGGTTCACGCCCTGGGTGAGGCCCATGAGGCCGAAGAGCAGGGCGTAGGTGCCGATGCCGCCGTAGTGGACCTGGGTGCCCAGGAACGCGAGGAGGGCGAAGGCGATCTGGGCGCCCTGGAGCACGCCGGGCAGCCCGTGGCGGGGGCTCTTGCGGGCGGCCCAGTCGGCGAGGAACCCGCCTCCGAGGGTGCCCAGCAGGTAGCCGATGCCGTGCGGCATCAGGACGACGACGGCCCGCTGGGTGGTGAAGCCGAACACGTCCACCAGGTAGACGACGGCGAACGAGGAGAGCAGCAGGTGTCCGGAGAGCAGCCGTGACACCAGGAGGATCGCGAAGCTGGGGATCCGGAACAGTGAGAGGACGGTGGCCGGGCCGATCTTCGTCCGGGCCTCGCGGGCGGTGCGGTCGAGGTCGGCGAGTTGGTGTTCGGCCGCGCCGCGGCCCGGGTCGCGCAGACACAGCAGCAGTACCAGGCCGACGAGGATGTTCAGGGCGCCGACGCCCCACAGGCCCCAGCGCCAGCCGTCGCGCACTCCCGCGAGCTGGCCGATGAGCGGGCCGAGCACCGAGCCGGCCAGGGCGAGGGAGCCGTAGAGGGCGCCGACTGCGCGCCCGCGCGACGCCGAGTCGAACAGGTCGCCGAGGAGTTCGGGGATCAGCGGGTGGGCGGCCGCGTAGCCGGCGGCGAGGACCGTGACGAAGAGCAGCAGCTGGGCGAAGTTCTGCGAGAAGCCGGCCGCCACCCCCCACACGCCCCACAGGCCGGTGGACACGACCAGGACGCCCTTGCGCGACCAGCGGCGGGCCGCCCATACCCACAGCGGGGCGGCGAGCACGCCGATCAGCTTGCCGGCGGCGGTCAGGACACCGAGCGCGCCCAGGCTCAGGCCGAGTGCGTGTCTGATGACCGGGAACAGACCGGTGACCAGGCCGGATTCGGTGCCGTCCACCAGCATGGCGCCGCCCAGCAGCGAGAGCTGGCGCCAGCGGCCCCTGACGGGGGCCGGGACGGGTCTGCTGGCCGGTGGAGCGGTGGCCTCGATAAGGTCGGGCATGAGCGCGACTCCGTTCTTCGCATCGTTCGTCACAGGGGCCGTGCGGGGAACCCGGAGGGGTTGTGCGCAGCCGGTGACGGGGTTGCCGCCCCGTCACCGGCGTCTCGTACGTCGGCCGCTCAGAGCGCGGCCAGCTCCTCGGCCACCCGGTGCAGGGCCGAGACGTCCGTGAGCGAGCCGGCGATGGCGGCGACGTCGATCAGCGGCGTGGGGCCCAGGAACTGCAGGAACTCGGAGTCGACGATGCCGGGCAGGTGCCGGCGCATCACCTCGACGGCGACCGGGTCGGAGATCAGGGCGAGGACCGGGGTGCGCAGCGAGAAGCGTCCCTGGGGGTAGTCCTCCGGGCGGGGCAGCGGCGCGGCTGCCTTGTCGGCGTGCTCGCGCTGGGCGCGGACCAGCAGGTGCTCCGCGCCGACGGGGCCCTCGGAGGGCAGGCCAAGACGCTCGTACTGACTGGGCGGTGCGTCGCTCTCGCGCAGCAGCTCCACCAGCAGGGTCACCATGCGCAGCTCGGCCGCGTCGTCGACCAGCGGGGTCTGCTGCTCGGGGTCGCTGTCCAGGTCGAACAGCAGGGTGCCGTGCTGGTAGGGGTTGATGAACGTGCGGGCCGGGATGCGCAGGGTGCGCACGCCCTTGGTGAAGGTGAACGGCTCCGCCAGTTCGAGGTCCGCCAGCTCGGCCGGTGAGAACCGCCCGCGCATGTGGGTGGGCATCAGGGTGTGCTCCAGCAGCGGCGCGTTGGCCGCGGAGGCGGGGGCGCGCATGTAGACGAACCGGCCGTCGGTGACGTTGACGTGGCCGCCGTGCGCGCCGAACAGGGCCGCCTCGCGCACGTCGGTGTCCTCGGCGACCGGCAGGGGTCTGCCCTGGACGTCGGCGGGGGGCTCGACGCCGAAGTAGTCCAGCAGGGTGGGGGCCAGGTCGATGGTCTGCACCAGAGCCCGGCGCCGTTCACCCGCCGTGCGGACCCGGGGGTCCCAGACGAACAGCGGCAGGTGGACCAGCTCGTTGTACCAGGGCTGGACGACCTTGCCCCACCAGCCCTTCTCGCCCAGCAGCAGCCCGTGGTCGGTGTTGACGATCAGCAGCGTGTCGTCCCACAGGTTCTCCTCGTCCATGAAGTCCAGCACCCGGCCGAGGGAGTGGTCGCACATCGACAGCAGTGCCGCGTACTCGTAACGGGCGTGCGCGACCTGCTCGTCGGTCTCCACCACGCGCTTGTAGTCGGGCCAGTCGAAGTGGGGGCCGTGGTAGTCGTCCAGGTAGAGGTCCTTGAACCGCTGGTGGGAGAAGAACGGCTCGTGCGGGTCGAAGGTCTCGATCTGGACGAACCAGTTGTCGGCGTCCTTGTTGGTGCGCAGGAACTCCAGTCCGGCGTCGAAGGTCAGGGTCTGCGGGTGCTTGTCCTCGGTGGCCATGTGCGGGCGGTTGACCCAGTCCTGCCGGTAGGACTCGAAGCGCAGCTTCTTGAGGTCCTCGGGTATGTGCGGGTCGGCGACCTGCCCCTTCCAGGGGTCGCCCTCCTGGCCGCGGAAGAACTCCCAGGTGTTGTACCGGCCGTGGTAGGTGGCGCCGCCGTCCTCCCAGTAGTGCGGGTGGTCGCTGACCAGGTGGGTGTACACGCCGTTCTGCTTGAGCAGTTCGGGCATGGAGTCGTCGAACGGTTCGAGCGGTCCCCAGCTGCGGTGCAGGAAGTTGTACCGGCCGGTGTGGATCTCGCGGCGCGCCGGCATGCACGGCATCGAGCCGGCGTAGGCGTTGTCGAAGGTGACCGACCGCTCGGCGAGGCGGGCGAAGTTCGGCGCGTACGTCCAGTCGCTCCAGTACGGCGGCAGCATGTGCCGGTTGAGACTGTCGAACATCACCATGATCGCCTTCATGAGGCGCTCTCCTCTCCGGCCGGTAGCGCCTGCGGCCCCGGCTGCCAGTGTTCGAGACGCTGGAGCATGTGCTCCAGCCAGGCCACCCACGTGTCCATGGCGCCGGCGCCGTAGCGGTGCAGTTCCTCGTAGACCTCGCGCGCCAGGGCCTGGTCGAGCTCGGGCAGCGGGTCCTCGAAGCGGACCGTGCGGTCGCGGGGGCGGTTACGGGCGATCTGCGCCCGCCGGTGGTCCAGCTCGGTGCGGATCAGGCGGATCGCGGCTTCGCGGTCCAGGACCGCGGCGAAGGCAAACCGTGACAGGAAGTCCGCGTCCTGGAACCGGCTGGGCGGCTGGTACGGGGAGCGCACCCAGTCCATCAGCGCCTCACGCCCCACCGGTGTGAGCCGGTACACCTTCGCGTCGGGGCGCCCCTCGCGCGGATCGACCTCGAACGCCACCCAGCCGTCGGCGACCATCCGTCCCAGCAGGCGGTAGATCTGGCTGTGGTGCGCCCGGGAGCGAAGGAACTGGCCTTCCGTCTCGACCCACTTGCGCAGGTCGTACCCGCTGAGCGGACGGCCGGCCAGCAGGGCGAGCAGGACATATTCGAACTGCATCGAGGCCCCTATGTGCGGAATCACTTATGTGCTGAGTGTTCTATCGGCGGCTCGCGAAGGCCGTCAACACACAGGACCGGGAGTTATCGGGCCGTTCACACGGGTTCACGAGGGTCCATAGTTCCGCAGCACCCGGCGGCCCTTGCCGACGCGCGCCGCTCACCGGTCGCCAGGACGGCGAGGTTCTTGCCGAACTGGACGTCGAAGTCGGCGACGGCGCCGGCGGCGGTGGTGAGGAGGCCGGCCGCGGTCAGAGCGTCAGCCGGTGAACCCTGGTACCACCAGACCCGATTCGTAGGCGATCACCACCGCGTGGGTCCGGTTCTGCGCACCGAGCTTGGTGAGCACGTTCCCGACGTGCGTCTTCACCGTCTCCAGGCTCACCGCCAGCGACTGCGCGATCTCCGGGTTGGACAGCCCGGTGGCCATCAGCCGCAGCACCTCCTCCTCCCGTCCCGTCAGCGCCGCCTTCGGCAAGGCCTCGGCGCCGCGCAGCGGTCGGGCGGTGACCATCCGGCTCAGTGCCGCCGGGAAGAGGATCGCCTCCCCTGCCGCCACCACGCGCACCGCCTCGGCGATCTGCCGGACCGGCAGCCGCTTGAGGACGAACCCGCTGGCTCCGGCGCCGAGCGCGGCGGTGACGTAGTCGTCGTTCTCGAAGGTGGTGATCACCACGACCTTCGGCGGATCCACCGGGCCGGCCGTATCCACCGACCCGGCCGACCCGGCCGTATCCACCGCGTCGCCGGGTCCGGCAAGGAGCCGCCGGGTGGCCTCGATTCCGTTGCAGCGAGGCATCCGTACATCCATCAGGACCACGTCGGGCCGCAGCCGCCGCGCCTCCTCGACCGCCTCGACCCCGTCGGCGGCCTCCCCGATCACCGCGATGCCCGGTTGCACCGAGAGCAGGGTGCGCAGACCACTGCGGGTCACCGCGTCGTCGTCCGCGATCAGGAGGGTGACCGGGGCGCCGGCCGGGTCGGCCGCGTTCGCGTCGGAGCCGGTCACGCCGACACCCGGACCGGCAGCCGGACCGCCAGCCGCCAGTGCTGCGGCCCGCGCGGGCCGGTCTCGATCTCACCGTGCAGCAGCCGCACCCGCTCGGCGAGACCAGGCAGCCCGTGCCCCGAGGTCGGGAAGGCGCCGCGGCCGGCGCCGGTCCGCGGGCCGGTGGCGGCTCCGGTCCTGTTGACCACGCTGAGCTCCAGGCTGTCCGGCGTGGCCGCCACGCGGACCTCGATCGGGCCGCCCGCCCCGTGCCGCAACGCGTTCGTCAGCCCCTCCTGCAGGATCCGGTACGCCGCCCGGGAGAGCGTCCCCCGCACCTGTGCCAGGTCGCCCGAGAGCTCCGGCTCCAGCACCGCGCCCGTGTGCCGCAGCCGGTCGAGCAACTCGGGCAGGTCGGCCAGGGTCCGGGTCGGAGCGGTCTCCGCCCGCTGGTCGCGCAGCACGCCCAGGACGTAGTCCAGGTCCTCCAGCGCGGCCCGCGACGACTCCTCGATGCTGCGCAGCGCGGCCCTCGCCGCCACCGGATCGGCGCCGAACACCTCGCCCGCCACCGCGGCCTGGATCGTGGTCGCGGTCAGCGTGTGCCCGATCGAGTCGTGCAACTCGTGCGCCAGCCGGTTGCGTTCGGCCAGCGACTGCTCCCGCTCGGCCGCCAGCGCGAGCTGCTCGGCCGGGGAGGGGCCCAGCAGCCGGGGTGCCAGCCATCGCAGGGCGCCGGCCACCAGCGCGCACACGGCCGCCGCCAGCAGGAGGCAGCCCAGTGCCGCCACCCAGCTCGGCCAGCCACCGTCCAGATGCACCGAGTGGCCGGACAGGCTCAGGCCCGCCTCGGCGCCGAGCCAGTTGCCCGGCAGGACCAGGCCCAGGAGGACCAGCACCCCGCTGACCAGGGATCCCGCCCACCCCAGTGCCACGTGCAGCAGCAGCCAGAGCGAGGTCCGCCAACGGTCGGTGCCGCGGGAGCCCGCGGTACGACGTGCGGCCACGGGGTCGGGAAGCGGCACCCGCAGCAGGTGGCGGGCGAACGCGATCAGTGCCCGCCGCGCGACGGGAATCAGCCCCACCGCGCCGGTCAGTGCCGCCCAGACCAGGAGGACCAGCACGGCCTGCACCCCGTAAGGGGCGGACGGCCGCACCAGCGTGGGCAGCAGCGCGAAAGGCAGCAGCGGAAGGCTCGCCAACGCCCCGCAGTAGGCGAACAGCATTCCCGAATAGGTGGAGCCGCGCAGCAACGGCCGAATTCCCTTGAGCATGATCGTCCCAGTATCGCCGAGGTGCGACCGAGCGACCTCCCCCGATCGGGGGAGCACTTCCTCCCGCCTTTCCGCGATGTGCGGCAGCGCCCCGGACGCCAGGATCGTGTCCCGAGCACTTGACCGGAGGAGACCTGATGAACACCCGAGAGATGAACACCCCGGAGACGGAGACGCCGATACGGCGCACCGCATTCGCCCAGGCCGACCGACCCCGGAGGAACGGTCCGGCCGGCGCCGCCGTGGTCCTGGGCGTGATCGGCCTGAGCACGTCGATCGTCTTCGTCGGCGGTCTGCTCGGCGTCGTCGGCCTGGCCCTGGGCATCGCCGCCCTGGTGACGGCCGGGCGGACCGGGGTGGGCCGGGGCCGGGCCATCGCCGGCGTGGTGACCTCGGCCCTCGCGATCGTGGTGTCCGTCCTGGTCGCCGTCTTCGTCGTCTGGTACGCCGACAAGACGCAGGACTGCTACCAGCCCGACTCCCTGCAGCAGTACAGGCAGTGCGTCCAGGGGCACCTCACCGGAAACTGACAGGCCGCGGTCCGCCGCGGTCCGCACGCAAGGCCGGGATCGGCGTGGCCGTTCTGGGGGGTCGCGCTCATCGTGCTCGTGCTGCGGATGCTGCTCGCCCAGGCCGTCGCCCGCGACGTCGAAGCGGCCCTGATGCAGGCCGAGTTGAACGAGGTGATCTGATGCCGATCGCGGTCGACATCGACGTGATGCTGGCCCGGCGGAAGATGTCCGTGGGTGAACTCGCTGAGCGCATAGG
>NZ_JZWY01000935.1:0-1120 GCF_000966955.1 Streptomyces sp. NRRL S-495 | reverse complement strand
AACTCGCTGAGCGCATAGGGATCACGCCCGCCAACCTGGCGGTGCTCAAGAACGGCCGCGCCAAGGCCGTGCGCTTCTCGACGCTGGCCGCGCTCTGCGAGGTGCTCGACTGCCAGCCGGGTGACCTGCTCCGCTGGGAGGACGAGCCGGGAGGACGAACCGACCCGGGGTGAATGAACCCCGCCGCCGGGCTTCGGTCATCGCCGGTGTGCGAGGAGCGCTGCGCGGATGGTGGAGGAATGCTGCACGCCTCGCACAGTCCGCCCCGCCGGGCGCGGCTAGATTCGACCCTTGTTGCAGACAGTGGCCCTCCCTGACGAAAGGCATGTCATGCGCAAGCCAATAGTGTTCCTCTCGGCGCTCTTCATGGCGGCGGGCTTCCATGCCGCCGTGGCCCCGCAGGCCTCGGCGGCCGGCCCCAACTGGGGCGAGCTCATCACCCCGGTCGGCCCCGGCACCTGGTACCCCGCGAAGTGCGCCACCCCCAAGGGCAACAGCACGGCCAACGGAACCATCATCACCCTGTGGACCTGTACGGGGGACGAGCTCCAGCGGTGGGACCACGACGGTTACCAGATGGTCCACAAGGCGAGCGGGAAGTGCCTGACCCCGCAGGGCGACGCGTACAACGTCAACGGCGCGGTGCTCACCCTGTGGCCGTGCGACGACAGCGGCAACAACCGCAGCCAGCAGTTCTGGTCCTCGGACTGGTCCATCAAGACCAACTACTCGGACAAGTGCCTCACCAACAAGGGCGGTTCGTCCGGCAACGGCACCTACCTCACCCTGTGGACCTGCGCCTCGGACTTCCCGCCGGAGCAGCACTGGCAGATGCGGTACTGACGGGCGGCACCCCGGCGGGGCAGCCCTGTGACGGCGCGGCCCCGCCGGGGCGGGTGAACCCGGCTGTGCCCGAGCGGGCACAGCCCCCGACCGACGAGACACGAAACCATGGGGGAGTTCTCTTTTGCGATCCATCCGACGGGCCTGCATGCCGGTAGCCGCGGTGGCTGCCTGCGCGGCCCTGACCGCGGGCCTGCTCCAAGCCCTTCCCGCGGCCGCCGCACCGGCCGTCTCCGCCGGGGACGTGCCGCCACCCGCCGTTTCCTTAGGCGTGGAC
>NZ_JZWY01000934.1:0-8803 GCF_000966955.1 Streptomyces sp. NRRL S-495 | reverse complement strand
GGCGTGGACAGTCCGGACCAGACGCTGGGAAAGGGCTGGAAGGCCTCCGAGGACCGTGCGGTGACCGGCGCGGCCGATGCCGAGGCCTTCAAGATCCTTGTCGCCGACGAAGCGGCGGCGTACGAGTGGAGGACGGTCGCCGCGCTGGCGGAGCCCGGGCTGCCGGCCGACTCGTGGATCGGCAACCAGTGCGTCATGGACGACTCGCACGTGGCCGCCGTGTACGCCCCGCGCGCGTTCACCAACAAGCCCGACCTGATGCAGGGCGGCGCGTTCACGGCGATCGTGAACACCACGACGGGTGAGGTGACGAAGCTGCCGTTCACCGCCACGCTCGCCTACTTCGACCCCGCCTGCAACACCACCACGCACACGGCCGCCTTCACCCAGTACCGCGACATGAACGACGCGGCGCAGGTGAAGACCCAGGTGATCACCGTGGACACGGCCGGCACCGCGGTCACGAAGACCGGGGAGCTGCGGGGGCAGGTGTCGTCGGCGGTACCGGTGAAGGACGGTGTGGTCGCCGGTCTGGGCCGCGATCTCGTCCGGATCGACGGCAAGGGCACGATCAGCCGACTCGCCGGGGGCGACGGCATCCCCTTCGACATCCGCCCCATGGCAGGGGACCGCATCGGCTTCGTGGACCGCAAGGACACGGGGGCGGCGCAGGCGAAGGTGTACAGCGGCGCCGGTGAGCCGCTCACGGTCGCCACCGGGAACCTCGGCGAGCTGGAGCTGGTGTCCGGCGCGCAGGGCCGTGCCTTCCTCACCGGCCGTCCCCGGGACGTCAAGGTGGAGGGGAGCGGAGTCACCCGGCTCGACGTGCCGGCGGGCACCGAGGTCTCCTCCCAGGGCCACCTCGCCGTCGCCCCCGTCCTCACCCCCGGCGTCCGCGCCGGACTGAACCGGATCAAGGCGGCCGGGAAGGGCTTCGACGGGGCGGCCGGGCCCGAGGCGGGTGTGCCTGCCCCCTCCGGGCCGGCCCCCGGGACGCCGGCCGGCGGCACCACGACGACGGTCACGTCGACCGTCACGGCGACGGGCCGAGCCGCGCACAACGGCCCGTGCGACGGCGGCCGCGCCCGACTCCCACGACCCCCGTGACACCGACCGCTGGTGCTCCGTCTCCCGCAACGACATGAGTGTGCAGGCGCTGCAGCCGACGCCCAACCAGGTCGAGTGGGCGGTGGACATGGCCGTGCGCGGCGAGCTGCGCAGCAACTGGATCCGTCAGGGCGACTACCGCGGCCAGGCCGGGCTCCTCACGATCGACCCCCAGGGGCTCTTCCCCCGCCCGGAGCTGAAGGGCGGCGGACGGATCCCCGCCAATGTGCTGCTCGGCATCCTGGCGCAGGAGTCCAACCTGTGGCAGGCCGAGTCCGGCGCGGTCCCCGGCCAGATGGGCAGCCCGCTGGCCGCCGTGGACGGCTACTACGGCCACAGCACGAAGGACACGCTGCTCGGCTACTGGCGCATCAACTGGGACAAGTCCGACTGCGGTTACGGCGTCGGCCAGGTCACCGACGGCATGCGGCTGAAGGGGCACGAGAAGACCGGCGAGACGAGCCTCGATCCGGCGCGCCACCAACATCGCCGCCTCCATGAAGATCCTCTCGGACAAGTGGAACGAGGTGCACGCCGACGGGCAGAAGATCGCGGTCAACAACGACGATCCGTCCCGGGTGGAGAACTGGTTCACGGCGGCCTGGAACTACAACCTCGGCTTCAACCCCAAGTCGGCGGCCGGCCAGAACGGCGGTGCCTGGGGCCTGGGCTGGTACAACAACCCCGCCAACCCCATGTACAAGAAGGGCGCCTGGGACCACCCGTTCATGGATGTGAGCCTCAACACGAACAACATCCGTGACGCGGCGACCCCGCAGTACTGGCCGTACGAGATGAAGGTGATGGGCTGGTCCGCCTGGTCCATCGACACCGGCTTCTCCTACGGCACGGACGGCCGCCAGGACTGGAAGGGCGAATCGGGGTTCAACTCCGCCGGTTTCAACCCCGCCTGGTGGACCACCGTCGCCGACCGCTCCCGGGTCAGCCCGCCGATCAGCACCTTCTGCAACACCAAGAACAACTGCAACCCCTCCAGCCCGGTGGACTGCCCGGACGAGGCCTGCTACCGCCAGTTCTGGTGGAACCAGGAGAACGCGACCTGGAAGCCCGACTGCGACCAGACGTGCGGGCACGAGAACATCAAGTACCAGACCCTGCGCGCCGAGCCCGGCCGCGGCTACCGGCTGAAGAACGGCACTCCGGTGTGCGCCGGCGCCCCGGCGGGCTCCGACGTCGTCACCTCCGTCCCCGCCGGTACACCGACCTGGTCGGCCTGCGGGCCGGCGGCGTCGACGGGCACGTTCCAGTTCACCTTCCATCCCGACTGGGACCAGCACTACGAGGCGAAGGCCGATCTGCACTCGATCGGCGGCGGTCACGGCGGCCACTTCTGGTACACCCACACCCGGGACGAGGACCACTACGGCGGCGACGGCAACCGGATGACGATCGTGGGCGAGTGGACGGCGGGCAAGTCGTACGACCTCGCCGCCGTCTACGCCTACATCCCCGACACCGGAGCGCAGACCAAGGACGCGAAGTACGTCGTCGACGGCGCCGTCGGCGGCCCGTACGAGCGGTACGTCGACCAGGACGCCAGCAACGGCCAGTGGGTGTCGCTGGGCGCGTACAAGTTCACCTCCACCCCGAAGGTGACACTGACGAACTATTCGAAGGGCGGCACCGCCGACCGCGACATCGCCTGGAACTCCGTGGCCTTCAAGCCGATCAGGGGCACCTTCGTCCAGCGCTCCCTGACCGCGGCCGCGATCTTCGACCCGAACCAGGAGCTGAACTCCAACTGGCCGGTGTCGACGGAGATCAACTCGCCCGTGCGGTCCATGAAGTCCCTCTACGACTGGGGGCTGGGTCTGGCCGACCAGGGGCCGCTGTGGAACAACCCGGACGGGGCCGACGCCCGGGGTCTGGCCTCCGAGGCGCGGTGCCCGACGGCGCAGGCCGTCGGCGAGTGCACGGGGCAGCAGACCTGGGACGCGGCCGACCAGTGGGCCAAGGACATCAGGGCCGGCGGCTCGGCCCCGCGTGCGGACGGCTCCGCCCCCGCGATGTCGATCCCGGTCTGGATGGCCATGTCCAACCTGCGCCCCGACGTGTCCAAGCCCGCCTCCCAGGCGTACAGCGACCCGAACAGCTACAAGATCAAGTCCGATGTGAACGTGACCTTCGTGGTCGGCGAGGACGGGAAGATCGTCGACGGCAGCGCCGGGTCGAACTACCGGGCCCGCGTCGGCAACGCCCACCTGCCCCACTTCGTCACCAGGATCATGAAGACGATCGAGGCGGACTACGGGATCGCGGCACCGGACATCGACTACACCACGCAGGACGCGCTGGAGTACGGCAACGTCCAGACCTCCCACCCCTACACGGACGGGGACACCCCGGGCCAGGCGTACTTCCCGCACTTCCGTGGGGCCCGCATCGACGACGCCAAGCAGTGCGTCGACTTCCGCGCCGTCGGCGGCGGTGTGCACGGCTACCGCGCGATGATCGGCCACAAGTCGATCAACGACAACGTCAAGGCGTGGGTGGACAAGGTCAACGCGAGTCTGCGGACCAACCACGCGGTGCGGCGGTTCGCCGGAGACGTCTACGCGATGTTCTTCAAGAACAGCGGGTCCTGGAACAACAACATGGGCGGCTCCATGATCGGCAACGCGCCCCCGATCTGGCAGGACATCGCCGCGGCCTTCTGCGCCGACGGGTCCGTGAAGCCGACGCACTTCCAGCGCAACGGCGACGCGACTCCCTCCAACGGCATCGTCTTCCAGTCCTACATGCCCGACCTGTACCTGTACATCGACGACCGGCTGACCGACAACCTCGGCCGCCCGTCGAACCAGCGGATCAACGGCGGGGACTGGAGGAACTTCTCCAACTTCCCCGCCACCGCTCCCAACGGCAACGCCTACGCATCCTGCTCGGCCGCCACCCGCGGCAGCGGCGGCAACCCGTGGGCGGTCGACGCCCCGGCACCGATCATCGGCGACGGCCCGGGCAACCGGCCGAACAAGGTGGTGCACTGCGACGACCCGGCCAACGAGTTCACCGTCAATCTCACCCGGTGACCGCGTGATGTGACGCCGGGGGAGGGGGAGGCCAGTGACGGCCTCCCCCTTCCGGCGTTGCGCGGCTCCTCGGGCCGCGGGCTCCGGCCGTCACAGGCGCAGGACGATCAGGGCGGTGTCGTCGGTGAGTCCGGCGGGCGGGACGAGGTCGGCCAGGAGCGCGTCGGCGAGGGTCTCGGGATCGGCGCGGCGGTGCCGGGCGAGGGAGCGGGCGAGGCGGTCGAGGCCGGTGTCGATGTCCTCGCGCCGGCGTTCGACGAGCCCGTCGGTGTAGAGGACGAGGACGGAGCCCTCGGCGAAGCCGGTTCGGACCTGGGGGCGGGGGACGTGTTCCGGGCGGGCGCCGAGCGGGGGATCGGTGGCCCGGTCGAGGAGGACCACGGTGCCGTCGGGGCCGCACAGCGCGGGCGGCGGGTGGCCCGCGCTGCTGTAGGTGAGGGTGTGGCTGGTCCAGTCGACGAAGACCGACACGGCGGTGGCGCTCTCCGCACCGTCGACGGAGCGGGAGTACAGGCCCAGCACGTCCAGGGCCTCGGCGGGACCGTCGGCGACGCGGGAGGCGGCGGACAGCGCGCTGCGCAGCTGGCCCATGACGCCGGCCGCGCGCAGTCCGTGCCCGACGACGTCGCCGACCGCCACGGCGACGGCGGTGTGGACCGTGCCGGGCAGGTCCACCAGGTCGTACCAGTCGCCGCAGACGTTCAGGGCCCCGGTGGCCGGACGGTACCGTACGGCCGCGCGGTGGTGGCCCAGCGGGCGCGGCGCGGGGAGCATCGCCTCCTGCAGGTGGAGGGCGACCTCGCGTTCACGGGCGTGGGCGCCGCGCAGACGTTCGTTGACCTCCTGCAGGTCCCGGGCACGGGTGTACAGCTCGGCCTCCAGGACACGGGTGCGGCTGCCGTCGTGGGAGCCGCGGGCCGTCATGAAATCCGTGACCTCCTCGACACGGTGCAACAGCAGCGCCACCGTGCCGTCCGGCGCGAGGACGGGGGCGTTCACGGGGCTCCAGTACCGCTCGTGCCACACACCGGGGCGCACCGGGTCCTCGACGTCGTAGCGCTGCAGGGCCATGGTGTCACGCTCGCCGGTGGCCAGGACGCGCTCCAGCGAGGCGTGCAGGTTGCGCACGCCGTTCGCCGAGGGGTCGTTCGGGTTGTCGGGGAAGACATCGAACAGGTAGCGGCCGACGAGCTGCTCGCGGGTGCGTCCGGAGACGGCCAGGAACGCCTCGTTGGCATCCGCGTACACCAGGTCGCGGGTCAGCAGCGCGACCGCGCTCGGCAGAGCCCGGAAGACGTCCTGGTAGTCGATGACGGGTCCGTTCACGATCCACCTGCCCGTACGGGGGTTCTTCCACCATAGGAGCGGGCGGCCCGCACGGCCCACTCCCGTCAGGGCCCGATGACGTTGATCGTATGGTTGATCGAGGAAACCGGCACGAGGATCTTCTTCATGCCGAGCAGCCGGGAGTCGGTGCTCCCCGTGGTCCAGCACCAGTCGAAGGCCCGGTCCGGCATCTGGGTGAAGAATTCTCCGCCCCAGCTCAGAGTTCTGTCCTGGTTCTCCGCGAAGAAGAAGTACTTCGCCCCGTTGACAGGTCCGGAACGCACCTTCAGATCGGTGTGCGGAGTGACCATGAACCATCCGGTCTTCGACCACGGGTCACCTTTCGAAGCGCAGCCGCTGTCCGAATAGGCGTAGGCGAACCAGACCGTCTTCGACGTGCTGTTCTGGAAGTAGAGTCCCACGGTCATCCCTCCTGCGGCGTGGGGTCGTCACCACGGCCGTCGTCGCCGGCGTAGTCGCTCTCCACACCGGGAAGATGGTCCTCACCACTGGAGACCCCCGCAGTCCGATCCATCGGGACCGCCTCGCCCGCCCGGTCCGGCCCGCGCGACCGCCGGTGTTCGGCAGCCTCGTCCGCAGTCCAGGCCCGCGACAATTTCTCTGCCATGTGCGACACCCTTCCATCTCATGACGGACCGAGCGATGCCCGATTCGCCGTTCTGCCGGAGTTCCGTCGCTTCGTGTCACCAGCCCCGAAGCGCCCGCCGGGTTCGCCGGCCCACCGGCACTGCGAGTGCATCACCTGTACACAAACTAACTTCGGCGCATCCGCACCGCACCCGGGCGAGTGACCGGGGAAGGCCCGACCGCGAGCGCAGGGCACCCCCTCCCCCCGGGGCGGAGCGGTGTCCTTCGTCTCGGTTAGGTTGTCGGCGGAACGGGACGAAGGGCAAGGTTGTGCACCCTGGCATTGAGAGACTCAGCACGGTCGTGTCGCCGCCGACGGCCCCGGCCGTTCGTCCATCTCCTTCGAGAAAGTCCTGCAACTCCTCGAACGCCACCGCGTCAACGTCGTCCTCAAGTAGAGCGACAGGCTCACGCTGAGCACCGCACAACGTCGGCCGCCGAGGCGCGTCCCGGCACCGGCACAGGTCAACCCTCTGACAACCGGCACACCGATCTCCGTGTACCGGACCGTCACCCACCGGCCCCGGACCGGCAGCCCCACCGGATGATCGGGTAGCCGGGCGGTCGGCCAACGGGTGCGGCGGCGCCAGATGCCCGAGGGCAGCAAGTGCGAATCGGTACAACCGGAGGTTCGGCTCCTCACGGGGTCGGTAGTGCCGGAGGTCGAGCCACTCGTGCGGCAGGAACAGCGGTCGGGCCTGGGACGCCGCATGTCCCGACTGGTGCTCCCCGCCGGTCGGCGCGGTGGTCAGAGCTGATTTCCCGGGTGCCTGGCTTCCAGGAGCCGATGGTCGATGCCGGGGCGAGGGCGGCCGGCCGGTTCTGCCGCTGGCCCTGGCCCTGGCCCTGGAAGGGATCCTCCGGGTTCGCGGCGTCGACCAGTGCCGTCCCGTAGGCGGGGCCCTTGCGCGTGGCGGACACATCGATGCCTGTCTCTTATACACATCGGCGCCGGTGGCGGCCTCGGTGAGTACGGCCGTGGTGCGGGGTCGGGTGACCGGATTGCGGCCGACCTGCGACGAGAGATGCTTGCGAAGAATTCGCATCCATGATATGATGCCCCGTCAAATAAGGACTTCTCGCATAGTGTTCCCGTGTCCGCCGACGCCGATCGTCCAGCGTCACCCCGTGGAAGCACTGACGAGGAATGCCCTGTGTGCTACGAATCCGACGCTGTTCCGCCCGTCCACGGCGCCGCCGTCACCCCCGTCCCGGAGGCGGGTCCGCTCGTCCTGACGGCAGGCGACGGAACCCGGTTCGCCGCCTTCACGGGGTTCGCCGCCTTCACGGCGCGGCCCGAGCGCCCGTCCGGTGCCGCCGTCGTGGTCCTGCCCGACAACAACGGCCTGTCCCCGTTCTACGAGGCACTCACCGTGCGGTTGGCGGAGCAAGGACATCCCGCACTCGCCCTGGACTGGTTCGGCCGCACCGCCGGGCCCGACCTCCGCGACAGGGGACCGGAGTTCACCGAGCCGGGCAACCTGCTGGCCCACCTGATGAAGCTCACCCCGGCCGGCCTGGACGCCGACATCACCGCCGCGACCGCGGAACTGCGCGCCGACGGCGGGGCGAGCGGCCGGCCGGTGATCGCCCTCGGCTTCTGCTTCGGCGGCCGCCAGGCATTGCGGGCCGCTGCCGAGCGGTTCGCACTCGCCGGCGTGATCGGCTTCTACGGATACCCGGACGCGATCAACGGCTCGCCCGGTCCGACCCAGCTCGCCGACGAGTTCACGGCACCGCTGCTGGCCCTGTGGGGCGGCGCCGACGAGGCCGTCCCGGCGGCCGCAGTGACGGGGTTCGAGCGGGCACTCGAGTTCTGTCGGTGATCTACCCCGGAGCTCCGCACGGCTTCTTCGAGCAGGGCTCGGCGGACACCGCCGAGGCGTGTGCGGACTCCTGGCGCAGGGTCCTGGCCTTCCTCGCCGAGCACGGCGCCAGGCGCTGACCGACCGGGGCCGACGGGCACCACGGGACGGAAGTCGATCCCCACCGCGGGCTTCCGCCGCTGAACGACTCGCCTTCACACGGACCGGTGGGGTCGAGGCGGCAACGGCTGGGCGGTACCGGACGTGATCGACCGAGGGATCAACTCGGCGCCCTCGCCCGCGATGGCGCCCTTCACCGTCTACACGCTGTGTCCCCCCAGGGGTGTGCCCGGCCGCCTTCCGCGTCATCCGTGGTCAAGCAGCGCAGGCTGGTTCGCGGCCGGGGTCAGAGGCAGGACCCCGAGCTGTTCGGAGCGCCACCGTTCCAGGAGCAGGCAAGCAGCCATGGTGGACCTGCCCGGCACCCAGGGGAGAACCGTTACGCCGAGCAGTTGCTCGCCACCGGGCCGGAGCGGACCGGTTGACGCCCCGCGAGCCAGCGGTCGTCCGCCCGGCGCGCGCCCTCGGCCCCTACGCCGCCCGCGCTGTTCCCCGACGGCCGCACCATGGGCGGCATCGCCCGCAAGGCCGGCACCGGCCGCCGGCCACGTCCTGGCCGTCACCGAGGGCATCATCGCCTTCGTCGCCGGCGGTACCGGCCCCGGCGTCGGATCCGGCCTCGGCCGGATCGGGCAGTGGGCCACCGAGATCGGACACCTCGCCCCGCACAAGCCCACCGTCGGCACCGATGCGAACCAGGACCCGGGCCTGCAGTCGTCGAGGCGGGGTTCACGGGCTGTCGTGGAC
>NZ_JZWY01000933.1:0-1626 GCF_000966955.1 Streptomyces sp. NRRL S-495 | reverse complement strand
GCATCAGGCAAGCGAGCAGGTGCCGGGGCCGTCGCGTGGCGAGGCCGGACGATTTCGCGGAACGCCTTCTGCACCGGCGGCCGGTGCCGGGGAACGGCCGGTGAATCTGCGGTTCCGCTGCGGGGCCGGGGGCGTGACCGGGGCGGGGGAGCCGGTGGATCGGCCACGGATTGGCTGCAAACCGTGCAGACACCGATTCGGAAGAGGATCTACCGTTTCCCGCCGAGGGGGCTGCTTCGCCTGCCCTCTCGGGTTCGGGGACCGGATTTCGTACCACTCGATCTGCCCTACGGAGGAGAACTCGACATGTCCGTGAAGAAGACTGCATCCCGTCTCGCCCTCATCGCCGCGACCGCCACGCTCGCGCTCGGCGGCCCGGGCGGCCTCGGCGGCCAGGCCAACGCCAGTGTCGAGAACATCGACAGCTGGAACTCGTTCGCCTGTGCCCAGCAGGGTGGCTACTACTGCCTCTGGTACAGCCCCAACCACGGCGGTGGCTTCTGGACCAGCCGCGTCGTCGCGACTCCCACGATCAGCGGGAACTTCACCGACGGCAACCCCGTGCGGAACAACGCCGCCTCCGCCGAGAACGCGAGCGCCTGCAACGTCGGCATCTGGGTCTACCCGAACTACATGGGCGACGAGAACTGGCTGAGCCCCAACAGGGGCGGCAACCTCACCCTGTGGCTCAGGAACAACGAGGCGTCGATGGCCCTGGACGACGCCACGCGCGCCTTCTGCCCCACCGTCTGACGATCCGCCCCGTGACCAGGGCCTGCCCACCGGCACGAACACCGGTGGGCAGGCCGCCCCGCGAACCCGAAGGAGACCGGCCGTGACTGCCGCAGCGAGAGTCCGCCGAGGGCGACTCCTGGCGCCGGCGCTGATCGCCCTGGCGGTGGCCGGCTGCTCCTCCGGGCAGGCCGCGCCGCCGCCCGCCCCGGCGCCCCCGCCCGCGGTGGTGGCGACTCCCACGCCCGAGCCCTCGCAGGTGGCCGAACTCCAACTGCCGATCGCGGAGTACATGCTGACGCCCCAGCAGTCGGCCGAGCTGAAGTGGCTGAACACCAAGAAGGTCGCCATCTGCATGAAGCAGTACGGCTTCGACCTGCCGATCGCGCCGGCTCCGGTCGTCTCGGCCTCCGACTCCCTCCTGTTCCGTCGCTACGGCCTGACCGATCCGGTGAGCGTCAGCACCTGGGGCTACCACCTGCCCAAGCGCGACACCGCCACTCCGCGGGCCACGCTCTCCCCGGCGGAGAACGCCCTGCTGCTCGGCCGGGACGCCACCGGCAAACCGCTGACCAGCTCGAACGGCCAGACGGTGCCGGCCGGGGGCTGTCAGGGCAAGGTGAACACCGATCTCGGGTCGCTGCAGCCCGGCGGACAGGGCCCGGGCGGTGGCGCGTCCCAGCTCGCCGGGCAGACCAAGGCCGAGAGCTTCTCCCGCTCGATGGCCGATCCGCGGGTGAAGGAGGTCTTCGGTCGCTGGTCGGAGTGCATGCGTGCCGCCGGGTTCAGCGCGCCGAACCCGGTGGAGGCCGGAGCGGATCTGCCGTCCGTGAAGGAACCCGAGCCGGACGCCGCGGAGGTCCGCATGGCGCAGACCGATGTGGAGTGCAAGGC
>NZ_JZWY01000932.1:0-7640 GCF_000966955.1 Streptomyces sp. NRRL S-495 | reverse complement strand
GGCTTGCGGCGAGGCTGTCGGCATGACCGTCGACACCGAGAACCCGCCGTCCGCCCCGCCGGTGCTGGATGTCCGGCAGCGGAACGTCGTCTTCGCCACCATCGTGCTCGGCATGCTGCTGGCCGCGCTGGACCAGACCATCGTCGGCACCGCGCTGCCCACCATCGTGGCGGACCTCGGCGGGGCGGCGCACATGTCCTGGGTGGTCACGTCCTACCTGCTCGCCGAGACGGTGGCCACCGTGCTGGCCGGCAAGTTCGGGGACCTCTACGGGCGCAAGGTGCTGTTCCAGATCTCCGCGATCGTGTTCATCACCGGCTCGTTCCTCTGCGGCCTGGCGACGAACATGACGCTGCTGATCGCCTGGCGCGCGCTCCAGGGGATCGGTGCGGGCGGCCTGATGGTGACGGCCATGGCGCTGATCGCCGACGTCATCCCGTTGCGCGAGCGGGGCAAGTACCAGGGCGCGATCGGCGCGGTGTTCGGCGTGGCGACGGTGATCGGGCCGCTGCTCGGCGGGCTGTTCACCGACCACCTGTCCTGGCGCTGGGCCTTCTACGTCAACGTGCCGATCGCCGTCGTGGTGGTGGCCGCCGCCGCCCGGACCATCCCCTCGGTGCGGGCGGCCGTCCGGCCGGTCGTCGACTACCTGGGCATCGCCCTGGTCGCGGTCGGCGCCAGTGCACTGATCCTGGCGACCAGCTGGGGCGGCAACGAGTACCCCTGGACCTCCGGCGTGATCATCGGCCTGTTCGTCGGCGGCGCCCTGGCCCTCGGCCTGTTCTGCTGGGCGGAGACCCGGGCCGTCCAGCCGATGCTGCCGATGCGGCTGTTCCGCACCCCGGTGTTCGCGGTCTGCTCCGTCCTCAGCTTCATCGTCGGCTTCGCGATGCTCGGCGCGCTGACCTTCCTGCCGACCTTCCTGCAGTACGTCGACGGGGACTCGGCGACCGTCTCCGGCGTGCGGATGCTGCCGATGGTGATCGGCCTGCTGCTCGCCTCCGTCGCGAGCGGCAACATCGTCAGCAAGACCGGGAAGTACCGGCTCTTCCCGATCGCCGGGACCCTGGTGATGGCCCTGGGCCTCTACCTGCTGTCCCGCCTGGAGCCGGGCACCGGTACCGTGCTCGCCTCCTGCTACATGTTCGTCCTCGGTGTCGGCATCGGGCTGAGCATGCAGGTGCTCACCATCGCGGTGCAGAACACCGTCGACTACGCGGACCTCGGCACCGCGACCTCCGGGGTGACCTTCTTCCGCACCATCGGCAGTTCCTTCGGCACCGCCGTGTTCGGGACCGTCTACGCCAACAGCCTCCGGACCGAGCTGGCCGAGGGAGTGGCCGAGTCCGCCCGTTCGACCGGCGCCGACCCCGTGGCGCTCACCCGGGCGGCCGCGAGCCCGCAGGGCCTGCACGGCCTGCCCGCCGACCAGGCGGCGCCGATCGTGCAGGGCTACGCGGACGCCCTGCACACCGTGTTCCTGTGGACCGTACCGGTGGCCCTGCTGGGCTTCGTGGTCGCGCTGTTCCTCAAGCAGGTGCAACTGCGGGACACCGCCCGGGCGGGCTCCACAGACCTCGGCGAGGGGTTCGCCCAGCCCACCAGCGGAGACTCGGACCAGCAGCTGGAGTCGACGGTCGGCCGGATCGTGCGCGGGGCCGACCTCGACACGGTCCGTTCGATCGTCGACGGCGCCGACACCCGGGTCGACCTCGCCGGTGCCTGGGCGTTGATGGAGGTCGCCGGCCACACCAAGGCGGTCGGCCAGGCGTCGCTGGCGCTGATCGGCGCCCGCAAGCGCGTCCCGCCGGAGGTCCTGGAGCCGGTGTTCGACCGCATGGCCGGCGAAGGGCACCTCACCCGCGACGGCGACCGGCTGGCCCTCACCGCCACCGGCACGCACGAGGTGCGCGGCGCCTGGTCCGACTGGCTCAACGACCGCCTCGAGGCCGACGCCGGGCGGCCCCGCAGCCCGCAGCTGCGGACCGCGGCCGAGGCGATCGCCTGGCGACTGCTGGTCGAGGACCTCGCCAACGGCCTGCCCGCACACGCCCGGGAGAAGGCCGTGGTTGGTGTGCGGGAACCGTCCTGAGCGATTCCCGACCCGCTCGGCCCGGGGTGACCCGTCCGGCCCGGTACGCCGCCGGTCGCCGCCTCGGCCGCCGCGGGCACCCGTGCGGGTGCCGCGTGGGTTCTCAGGCGGAGCCGGTGGCCAGGTACCGGTGCAGCGAGTCGGCCATCGCGTGCACGAAGGCGTCCTGGTCCGTCCCGTCCAGCAGCTCCAGCGAGAGGTACGGGTTGAGGTCCTCCAGCTCGACCAGCAGTAGCTCGCCCGCGCGGGTGCGGCAGGCGTCGACGCGCTGGATGCCGTGGTCCAGGGTGTTCCACCGTACGAACCGGTCCGCGAACGCGAGGTCGTCGGCGCTCGCGCGGTACGGCTCCAGCTCCCAGCGGCGCTCGGGGTCCGGCGCGTACAGGGCGTACTGGAAGGCGTCGTCCACGTAGTAGAACGACACCTCGTGGCGGAAGTCGATCCGAGGCTGGACCAGCATCCCGCCGAAGTCCACGCCGGCGAGCTCGGCCCGGTCCAGGAAGGCCAGGCCGATGGAGTCCGCCCCCGCCTTCGGCTTCACCGCGTACTGCGCGGTCTCGGGAAGCCGCTCCAGGTCCTCGGCGCGGTCGACGGTCGGGATCACCGGGTACCCGGCGGCGGTCAGCTCGGTCAAGTACTGCTTGCCGGCCATGTCGCCACGCCCGGTCAGCGGGTTGTAGACCCGGGTGCCGCGGGCGAGGGCCTGCGTCCGGAACGCGTCGTACGCCCGCTGGTAGTGCAGGACCGGGCCGCTGTTGCGCACCACAACGGCGTCGAAGCCGTCCATCAGCGCGGCCGCGTCCAGGGGGTGGCACACCGCGAGGTCGAACTCCGCCCGCAGCCTCGAGGTCAGCAGGATGTCCTCGTCGCAGTACCGCCGTCCGCGGGCGGGGTAGGCGAGGTCGGAGACGAAGAGGATACGGGGGCGGGCGGTGGCCATGGTGCGGCTCCTTGTTCGAGTCCGCCCACGATAGTTCCTGCTCCCCGCTGCTCCCGGGGCGGCCCCGCGCCACGGGACGGCCCCGGGTGTTCGAGCCGCCCGGGGCTTCCTGCGCTCCCTCCCGTCCTCCCGGCGGGGCCCGCTCACCGACCTGTGCCGCCCCCGTTCGGCCGGGGGAGGGGCAGGGGCGGCACGGCGGTGGCGGGTCAGGCCTTCGCGTCGGCGGAGGATTCGGCCCGCTGCTTGGCGACCAGCCGGTGGCGCAGCGCCGCGGAGGCGGGGTCGGCGTCCACCTCGCGCCAGCGGCGGCGGTCGAAGCCGGGAGTGTCGGCCCATTCCTCGGCGGCTTCCACCAGGGACTGCCAGCTCTTGCGGAGGTTGTTCAGGTTGTCCGTCCGGTGCCGGTCCTCGGGGGTCTCGATCAGACGCTCGAGCATCGCCTCGGCGCGGGCGGTCGCGGTGCGTACGAGACTGGACAGCGCCCGCGCGGCGCGCTGTTCCGGGCTGCCGAACGCGCCGTCCCCTTCCATGGGAAGGATCTGCTCGCGGAGGAAGGCATGGATGGCCCGGACATCGGCCGGGGTGAGGTCCACCGCGTAGTGCAGCGGCTCGGCGGGCGGGGTACTGGTGTCGGCCACGGGTGTTCCCTCGGTCTCGGGAAGGCGGTCGTACGTGTCGTCACGCCGACTGGATCGCCTCGGACAGGGCATGTCTACCGGATACGACGGGATGTGACGAATGTTTCGGTGAGACCTGTCCGTCGGGGCGGTGGCCCGCGAACGGCAGCCGGTCGCCCGGGTGCCGTTCGCGCGGGCCCACCCCGTGGGGGAGGGGCCCACCGTCCGCCGTGACGGTGCGGTCACGGGGCCTTGGTGTCGGGGATGCGGACGCCCTCGCCGAGGCAGTCGCGGAACTCGTACCACGGCGCGGGGCCGCTCCAGCGCAGGGCGGTGGCGGCGGTGGAAGTGTCGGCGAAGCGGCAGCCGTCGTAGAGCAGCTTGCCGGCGGTGGTGGCGGTGGACGTCGTCACGTGGTGGGAGCCGAGCAGCGCGCAGTCCTGGTAGCGGATCATCGGCCCGCGCGAGGGGTTGACGGCGTTGAAGCGGTAGACGTGCGCGGTGGCGTCGGTGGCGAACGGCTTGAAGGAGTTCGCGGTGTCGTCGCAGGAGACGAAGGTGATGCTGCCCTTGTACCAGGCCGAGTCGATGACCTTGTGGTCCTTGCCGCGCACCTCGAAGCGGATGCCCTGCGCGTACAGCCGCATCACCGAGTCGCCGCGCGGGCTGTTGGCGTTGAGCTTGAAGAAGGTGCCGGTCGAGTTCTCGTCCACGATGATGTACGAGCCGCCGATGAAGTTCATCGACCCGCCGCGCTCGTTGCGTACGAAGATGCCGGACTGGAACTCGACCTTGCAGTCACGGAACCAGTAGTTGAGGAACTGGTCCTGCTGGTTCTCGGTGGGCTTGCCACCCATCACCAGGAAGGCGTCGGCGTAGGAGCCGCTGATCTGACAGTGGTCCCAGCCCATCTCGCTGTTGAGGTTGGAGGTGCCGGCCGGTCCGTCCAGGACGATGCCGGCCTTCCAGGTGCCGTGCCACTCGACGTCGGTGTACCAGGTGTCCTGGACGCCCTTGCCCACGGCGGAGAGCGCGAGGTTGAAGGTGGCGGTGGCGTCGCGGCCCTCGAAGGTCAGGCCGCTGAGGCGGATGTTCTTGTAGCGGCCGTCGTTGGTCCAGAAGACCGTGTCGGGGGTGGCCGGCGCGTAGACGGAGAGCCGCTTGCCGTACCCGCTGATGGAGATGCCGTCGATCACGCCCGGGTTGTCGGTGCCGTGGGTGATGGGCAGCAGCGAGTCGGGCTGGGTCAGCAGGTAGGTGCCCGGCGGGACGAGCAGCACCTTCTTGGGGGTGTAGCCGGTCTTGGGAGCGCCCCCGAGCAGTTCCAGGGCGGCCCTGCGGAACGCGTCGTCGCTGGGCGTGCGGCCGGTCGGGTCGGCGCCCTTGGCGACGACGTCGACCACGTAGTCCGCCGGGCCGGCGGTGGCCGCGGCGCTCGCCGCCGAGGCGCCGCGGGTGCCGAGGGCGATGCTGCCCGCGAGCGCCCCCGCCCCGGTCATGCCGGCGAGCAGCGCCCGGCGGCCGGGCCGGCGCCCGCTCTCCGCGGCACCGTCGTCGTGCTTGCCGTCTGCGTGCGTGGTCATCGGTACCCCCGTGGGAAGAGAAACAGGCTGACTGCCACGGGCGACCAGAAGTCGATCATGGCGAGTCCGGGTGATCCTCTGTCATGTCCGCCCCGCGCCGCAAGCCCGGGCCACGGGGCCCGGGCCGCCCTGGACGGCATTCCCGCGATGACACCCGTTCGGCGGCGGGGTGTTCCTGACGGTCTGAAGACCGTTTCCCAGCCTCTTGACCACGGCGCCCGTTCGCAGGGCCCCCCTTTCGCGCGTCCCGGCCGTGTCCGACCGTCCTCCTGCCGTTCTGACGACGTCTTCGGAGCCGTGTTCGCGATCGCCGGGGCAGTCGGCTGCCGGGTCGTCGACATCCCGGACAGGGAGATCAGCTGTCTGTCGGCAGGAACGTGGAATGTCCAGCCAGAAGGATCTCGGCGGTGGGGGAGCGGGTTCCGTGAAGGCTGCCCGCGGGCGGCGGCGAAGGGTCAGAGCCACCAGCGAACGAAGGTGGCGACGCCAAGGGCCGCGAAGCCCAGGAGCACCAGAGCGGCGAGAGCAAGTCCGGCGCAGAACAGCTTGCCGGCCGAGTCGTCACTGTCGGAGTGCTCGGTGTTCTCGGCGTGGTCACGCACGTGGTGCCAGTGGATCGGGCGGCCTGCCTGCGCGGAGGCTGCCTCACGGAGCCCGGCCAGCCGGGCACGGGCGGTGTCCGTCGGCGCCGACTCCTCGGGACCACGCCAGGCGACGGCCACCATCCGGTCGAGCGGATCGGGGTGACGGGCCTCGAAAGCCGCCGTCTCGCCCGGATCCCGGTCCACGTCGAGGTAGGCCCAACGGCCTGCCTCGGCCGACTCGCCGTACAACCGGTAGACCTCGGCCAGCCGCTGCCTGGCCGTGAGATCCGCCGGGTACGAGGCCACCAGGCCGCGCAGGCGTTGACGAGCGACGGGTATCCGGCCGGCACGAAGGTCCGCATCAACCTTGACGAGGGTGGTCTCAACTGTCACCAGAGCATGGTGACGAATGAAGAACGACTGGTCAAAGGACTTACCGGCCGGCTCAGCTGTATCGGATTGGGTACGGCTGGGGCGGTTGCGGCGCCAGGTGGTGGGGGACGGGAACGCGTCTTCCTGTTGGCCTCGGGCGCGGGCCGGAGGTGCCCGCCGTGCCGTCCGGGGCCGGGACGGCGCTCTGCGGGCCGGCCTGTCGGGCGGGCAGGTTCGGGTGGCCCGTCACCCACCAGCTGGCGGCCGACTGGCTGCGCGAGCACCACCGCCGGTGGCCGAGTTCCGCCAACCCCCCACCTGCTCGTCTCCCGGCAAAACGCCCTCGACCCGGGCGGCCCTCCAATTGCCAAGCCCCGCAATTGCCAAGCCCCGGCCCCAGGGCGTGTTCGGCCGGCGCGGCCTGGTCATGCGCGACGTCGGCCAGGACCGCATCCGGGACGAAGCCGTCACCGGCCTCAGCCCGTCAACGCCCGGAGGCAGCAGCAACCGACTCGATGACACCGCGCCAGGTCCTGCGACAGCCCTCGCGAAGGGGCCCGCCGACCAGGTCGAGAATCCCTGATGCCGCGTCGATCATGCGTCCCGGGTCTCCCGACTCACACAGGTGCAGGTGACCTTCGAGCAGGGCTGCCCCACGCTCCGCGTCCGCTTCCAGAAGGCGCCGCGGCAGCCACTTCCCACCGCCGATCCACGCGTGGTGGTAGTCGAAGAGCAGATCGGCCGCAGCGTTGAGAACAAAGCCGGCCACCGCAAGGCGCTCGATCTGGCCGCCCGCGTCGGCGAGATCGTCCAGAGCGTCCGTCAACCCGTACCTCGTCGTTTCGACCGTCGCCGGTTCCAGCGACGGCGGACCCTCGCGGAGGTCCGTCTCGGCCAGGGCACGGGCGCGTCCGGCCTCACCGTTCGTGTCGAGCAGGACGAGACCGGTGGCATACATGCTCTGCAGGACCGCGCGACGTGCGGCAACGTCCGCTGCGAAGAGATCCACGAGACCGGCACGTGTGTGGATGAAGAGCTCGACAACACGTCCCTCGAACCGGATCGTCTCCCGGTAGGTCTCGCCGCCGTTTCCGATGAGCACCGCGATGTCCAGGTCACTGCTGGCAGTGGCTCGCCCCGCAGCCGTCGACCCGGCAAGGGTCACAGCCAGCGCATCGGGGAAACGGTCACATGCGAGACGTCGAGCCTGGTCGACGGGATCCGGGGTCATGATGGCCAGGGTTTCAGGAACCTTGTGCCAACGGCGACCGGGTTTTCCGTTCCCACCGGCTTGGTCAGCTGCTGGATGCTTGGAACTCGGTCGGGAAGGGCGTGCGAACAACTACTCCCGTGTGGCTTCTGACCCGTCGATGTCCAGGATTCCGAGAACTCGCGCGTTTTGCGGCAAGGGCGACAAGGACCCCAGCGCCCGCCGCCCGCCGCCCGCCGCCC
>NZ_JZWY01000931.1:0-8887 GCF_000966955.1 Streptomyces sp. NRRL S-495 | reverse complement strand
GGCCGGGGGCAGGGGCAGGGCGGGGGCGGGGGCGGCGCGGGGTCCGTGCCGCCCCCGGCCCGCCGGGTCGGGCGTGCGCCGGGTCAGGCGTGCGCCGTGCCGCCGTCGGCGGCCATCGCGGTGGCGATGCGGTGCAGGGTGTCGGCGCGGAGCTCGTCCGGCAGCGGCGGGAGCAGGTCCATCCAGAGCGCGAGGGTGGAGCCGATCAGCTGGCGCTGGCCCTCGGGGCGGGCGATCAGCCACAGGTGGAGGTGGGCCGCGCCGTCGCCCCAGCGGTTCACATGGACGCGCCCGATGCCGCCGAGCGCCAGGATCGCCCGCTCCGCCCGCTGGAGCATCGGGCCGAGTTCGACCGCCCGGGCCGGCGGCAGGTCCAACAGGTCGTGGTGGTCGCGCGGGCCGAGGAACAGCACGGCGGGCAGGCCGTGGGGCGCGTCGAAGGCCTTCAGCCGCCAGTGCTCGTCGGTCCAGACGAAGTCCTCGTCCGGACGGCGGCACTCGTGGCACTCCGCCGCCCCGGCCTCGCCGTGCCGGCCGGGCTCGGGCAGCTCGGCGGCGTCCAGCGGACGGACGGTCAGCTCGCCCTCGTAGGGGAAGATCGACCAGGAGGGCGCCGCGTCCTCCGGTATCGGGAGCCGCTCGCCGACCGGCAGATGGGCGAGGAAACGGCGGGGGTCGTCAGGGTTCTCGGTGATCACGGAGACCGACCGTCCCACACTCCGCCGGGCCGCCGCCAGCACTTTTCCTCCGTACCCGTCCCGCCCGCCCGGCCTGCGCACCTTTGTCCGGGCCTTCGCCCTCCCCCTTCCGCGCACAGCTCCGTGCCGTTGTCCGTGCTGTTGTCCATGCCGTTGCCCGTGCCGTTGTCCGGGGCGGGCTGCGATGATCGGCGGGGACCGTTCGCCACCGCCAGGGAGGACCGCCCGTGAGCCGCCCCGACCCCACCCCGGGCACCGATCCGTCGCGCGGAACGACGCCCGATCTCGGGCCCGATCTCGCGCGCGAGCTGGCCGCCGCACTGCGCGGCGAGGTTCGGTTCGACGCCGCCGAACGGACCGTCTACAGCCACGACGCCTCCAACTACCGCCACCTGCCGCTCGGCGTGGTCAAGCCCGCCGACACCGAGGACGTGCGCACCGCCCTCGCGCTCTGCCGCCGGCAGCGGGTGCCCGTGGTGGCGCGCGGCGCCGGGACCAGCATCGGCGGGCAGGCGATCGGCCCCGGCGCGGTGGTGCTCGACTTCCGCCGCCACCTGGGCGCCGTCCTCGACATCGACCCGGAGCGCCGCACCGCCCGCGTCCAGCCCGGCACCGTCCTCGACGACCTCCAGCGCGCCGCCCGCCCGTACGGCCTGCGGTTCGGACCGGACCCGTCCACCCACAGTCGCTGCACGCTCGGCGGCATGATCGGCAACGACTCCTGCGGCGCGCACTCGGTCGCCTGGGGCCGCACCGCCGACAACGTCGAGTCGCTGGACCTGCTGCTCGCCGACGGCACCGAACTGACCGTCGGCGGCCCGCTCACCCCCACCGAACGCGCCGCCCTCGCCGTCCGGCCCGGCCCCGAGGGCCGACTCCACCACCGGCTCCAGGAGTTCACCGACCGGAACCTCGCCACCATCCGCCGGGGCCTGCCCGAACTCCCGCGCCGGGTCTCCGGCTACCCGCTGGACGCCCTGCTGCCCGAGCGCGGCCACCACCTGGCCCGCGCCCTCACCGGTACCGAGGGCACCTGCGCGCGCGCGCCCGCGCCCTGGTGGTGGCCGGCTACCCGGACGAGACGGCCGCCGCCGACGCCGTGCCCGCGCTGCTGCCGCTCGGCCCGCTCACCGTCGAGGGCATGGCCGCCGACCTGATCGCCGCACTGCTCGCCGCCGGACCGCGCCCGCCCGCCCTCGACCGGCTGCCCGACGGCGCCTGCTGGCTCTTCCTGGAAACCGGCGGCGCCACCGCCGCCGAGGCCCTCGACGCCGCCCGCCGGCTCGCCGACACCGTCCGGCGCGAACGCACCGCCACCGCCGCCGTGGTCACCGACCCGGCCGAGCAGCGCCAGCTCTGGGCCGTGCGCGAGGCCGGCGCCGGGATCGTGACCCGGCTGCCCGGCGGCGGCGAGGCCTGGCCCGGCTGGGAGGACTCGGCCGTCCCGCCGGAGCGGCTCGGCGACTACCTGCGCGAACTGCGCGCCCTGCTGCGCCGGCACGGCCTGCGCGGCGTGCCGTACGGGCACTTCGGCGAGGGCTGCGTCCACCTGCGGATCGACTTCCCGCTCACGCGGCCGCAAGGACTGCCGGTGTTCCGGGAGTTCATGGAACAGGCGGCCGACCTGGTGGTCTCGCACGGCGGTTCGCTCTCCGGCGAGCACGGGGACGGGCAGGCCCGAGGCGAACTGCTGCCGCGCATGTACCCGCCCGAAGTCATCGCCCTGTTCCGCGAGTTCAAGCAGATCTGGGACCCGGAGAACCTGCTCAACCCCGGCACCCCAATCGACCCGCGCCCGCTGGACGCCGACCTCCGCTTCGGCGGGCGGCCGGTGCGCGAGCTGCCGCTCGCCCTGCCGTACGAGCAGGACGACGGCAGCCTCGCCAAGGCGGTCCGCCGCTGCGTGGGGGTCGCCAAGTGCGTCGACCCGACCACCGGCGTGATGTGCCCGAGCTACATGGCCACCGGCGAGGAGCGGCACTCGACCCGGGGGCGGGCCCGGCTGCTCGCCGAGATGCTGCGCGGTGCGGGGGTGCTCCCCGGCGCCGGGGCCGCGATCACGGACGGCTGGCGGTCCGCCGAGGTCCGCGAGGCGCTGGACCTCTGCCTGGGCTGCAAGGGCTGCGCGAGCGACTGCCCGGTCCAGGTCGACATGGCCACCTACCGGAGCGAGTTCCTGTACCAGCACTACCGGCACCGGCCGAGGCCCGCCGCGCACTACGCGATGGGCCGGCTGCCGCTGTGGCTGCGCGGCGCCGCGCTCGCGCCCGGCCTGGTGAACGCGATCACCCGCTCACCGGCCGCCCCGCTGCTCAAGCGGCTCGGCGGCGTCGACGGGCGCCGGGCACTGCCGGTCCTGCCGCCGGAGACCTTCACCCGCTGGTACCGGCGGCACCGCGCCGGGCACCCGGCCCCGGCGGGCGCCCGGCCCGTCCTGCTCTGGCCGGACACCTTCTCCGACCACCTCCAGCCGGAGGTCCTGCGCGCCGCCGTCGAAGTCCTGGAACACCTCGGCTTCGACGTCCGACTGCCGGCCGGCCCGGTCTGCTGCGGCCTGACCTGGTACTCCACCGGCCAACTCCCGGGCGCCCGGCGGGTGATGCGCCGCAGCCTGGCCGCGCTCGCCGCCACCGGCCTGCCCGCCGGCACGCCCGTCGTCGGGATGGACCCGAGCTGCACCGCCACCCTGCGCGAGGAAGTGCCGCGCCTGCTCGGCGCCGAGGGCCGCCCGCTGGCCGAACGCACCCGCACCTTCGCCGAGTTCGTCGACGAGTACGCGCCGGACACACCGCTGCCGCAGCTGCCGGTGGACGCCGTCACCCAGACCCACTGCCACCAGCACGCGGTGCTCGGCAGCGCGGCGGACCGCCGGATCGAGCGGCGGATGGGTGTCGAAAACCGGGTCCTGGACTCCGGGTGCTGCGGGCTCGCGGGCAACTTCGGCTTCGAGCGCGGGCACTACGAGATCTCGGCGGCGATCGCCGAGCGGGTGCTGCTGCCGGAGGTCCGGGCCGCCGGACCGGACACCGTGATCCTCGCGGACGGCTTCAGCTGCCGCACCCAGATCGCCCAACTGGCGGACGGACGGCGGGCCCTGCACCTGGCGGAGCTGATGCTCCGGGCACTGCGGGAGCGGCCGGACGGGAGCTCGGCCGAGTAGCCGGCGCGCCGTCGTCCGCCGCCTCGACGCCCGGGCTCGCCGAGTCCCTGACACCGTCCGCGGCGGCCGCCACAATGACGGCATGACCCTCACCACCGCCGAGGCGGACAAGATCCTGGCCGACAACTTCGCGCCCTGGGTGCAGGCGCTCGGCCTGTCGGTGACCGGTACCGGGGAGCGCCACGCCGTGCTCCGGCTGCCCTGGTCCGACCAGCTGGCCCGGGAGGGCGGCGCGCTGTCCGGCCAGGCGCTGATGGCTGCGGCGGACACCGCGAGCGTGATCGCGGTGTCCGCCGCCCGGGGCGGCTTCGGCCCGATGACCACCGTCCAGCAGTCCACCAGCTTCCAGCGCGCGGTCGTCGGCCAGGACGTCCTGGTGCACGCCCGGGTCACCAAGCTGGGGCGGCGGATCGCGTTCCTGGACATCACCCTCACCGCCGAGGGCGAGGAGGAGCCGGCCGCCCACGCCACCACGGTCTACGCCCTGGCCTGAGCCTCCCGGCAGCCCCACCCTCGCGCCCTTCCCGTTCCCTGCTCTCTGCTCCCTGCTCGCTGCTCGCTGCTCGCTGCTCCGCACACTTTGCAAAGTGCACTTTGCAAAGTGTGCGACCCTCCGACCGCTCAACCCATAACCGGTCATTTCCCCACTTACTGCCCTCCCCTCCACTTTGCAAAGTGCGACTTTGCAAAGTGGAGGGGCGGAAGGCTCAGGGGAGGAAGGGAGAGCCGAGCGAAGTCCCAGGCACCGCACCGGGTCGGCCCGGGGCATGCCCCGGGCCGACCCGTACCCTCCCCGCGAACCCTCCCCCGCACGCCCTCCTCGTCCGTCAGGCGCCCTGCGGCGTGTCCAGCACCTCCTTCGAGCGCGGCGAGTCCTCGGCGCAGACCGCCGTCACGAACTCCGCCAGCCGCGTCTGCGGCATGCCGCGCGCGATGTTCATCATGCCGACCAGCTCGTGCTCCGGGTGGTTGATCACGGGCAGCCGCCGCACCCGGTACTGCTCCATCACCCGCAGCACCTGTTCGACGTCCTCGTCCGCCTCCACCGTCATCGGCCGCCCCTGGGCCACCTCGCCCGCCGTCACCTGCTCCGGGTCGAGGCCCTCCGCGACGCACTTCAGCACGATGTCCCGGTCGGTGAGGATCCCCAGGAGCTTCTGCCGCTCACCACAGATCGGCAACGCCCCGACGTCGCGTTCCTTCATGAGCCGGGCCGCCGTGGCGAGCGTCTCGTGCTCGCGCACGCACTCGGCCCCCTGATGCATGATGTCGCCCGCACTGGTCATGATCGGCCTCCTGACCTGCCTGCCACTCCCGTCACTCCATCCTGGTCCGGCCACCGGGGCCCCGCCACCGGGCCTACGCGGCGGCACCCCGCCCGCCCTCGGGACCTCCCGATGACTCGGCCGGCACATCGGCCGGCGCATCGGCCGGCCCGTCGTCCGGCGGGTCCAACAGCGGGGCCGGCGGCACATCGAGCGGCGGGCTCTCCAACACCTCTTCCAGCGGCGGGATTTCGTGCACCTCGGCAGCGCGCACCGAAGGCGTCCCGCCCTCCGCCCCCGGTACCTCGGCCGGCTCCCCCGGCGCCGGCGCAGCGCCCGTAGCAGCGCCCGCCGCCCGCCGATGGGTCTCCGCCGCGCTGTCCAGGAAGCGCAGCAGTTCCACCGGGAACGGCAGCACCAGCGTCGAGTTCTTCTCCGCCGCGACCTCCACCACCGTCTGCAGCAGCCGCAGCTGGAGTGCCGCCGGGGTCGCGCTCATCACCGCCGCCGCCTCCGACAGCCGCGCGGACGCCTGGTACTCGCCGTCGGCCGTGATGATCCGCGCCCGGCGCTCCCGCTCGGCCTCCGCCTGCCGGGACATCGAGCGCTTCATCGACTCCGGCAGGGCGACGTCCTTGATCTCCACCCGGTCGATCTCGATGCCCCAGCCGAGGGCCGGGCTGTCGATCATCAGCTCCAGCCCCTGGTTGATCGGTTCGCGGTTGGCCAGCAGGTCGTCCAGCTCGCTCTTGCCGATGATCGACCGCAGCGAGGTCTGCGCGACCTGGGAGATGGCGAAGTTGTAGTCCTGCACATTGATGATCGCCTTCACCGGGTCCTCCACCCGGAAGTACACGACGGCGTCCACCCGGACGGTCACGTTGTCCCGGGTGATGCCCTCCTGCGCCGGGATCGGCTGCGTCACGATCTGCACGTTCACCCGGCGCAGCTTGTCCGCGACGGGTATCAGCACGACCAGTCCCGGCCCGCGCACCTCGTCCCGCACCCGGCCGAACCGGAACACCACGCCCTGCTGGAACTGCTGCACGACCCGGACGCTCAGCCCTGCCACCACGGCCGTCAGCATCAGCACCACGACCACGACCGCTATCACCACTTCGACGACCATCACGGCCTCCTCGCGCGGCAGCGAGCCCCGGGCCGTCGCCGACCCAGCCGGCCGACGGCCGCCGGAACAGCTGGTTCCACGCTACGCCTGCCCCGTCCGGACCGGGACGAATCTCCGCCAGCGCCTAGGATCGTCGCCATGCCGCAGCCCACCGCCGAGGAACCGGCCCCGGCCGACGCTCCCGAGGCCGCCCGGGCCCCGGACCACCCGCACCACCCCGCCGCGGCCGCTGCCCTGGCCCCGGACCTCACCGTGCTCGACCGCGTCGTCACCGGCTGCCGGGCCTGCCCCCGGCTGGTCGAGTGGCGCGAGGAGACGGCCCGGGTCAAACGCCGCGCCTACCTGGACTGGGACTACTGGGCCCGCCCGATCCCCGGCTTCGGCCCGCCCGACGCCCCGCTCGTCCTGGTCGGCCTCGCCCCGGCCGCGCACGGCGCCAACCGCACCGGCCGGATCTTCACCGGCGACCCCTCCGGCGACCTGCTGTACGCCGCCCTGCACCACCTGGGCCTCGCCAACCGCGCGCTCTCCGTCCGGCACGGCGACGGCCTCGCCCTGCACGGCGTGCGGATCACCGACCCGGTCCGCTGCGCCCCGCCCGACAACAAGCCGAGCACCGCCGAACGCGACACCTGCCGGCCCTGGATCGCCCGCGAGTTCGAACTGCTCCGCCCCACCGTGCGCAGCGTGGTGGCGCTCGGCGGCTTCGCCTGGCAGACGCTGCTCCCGGTGCTCGACGCGGCCGGCTGGACCGTGCCGCGCCCCCGGCCGCGGTTCGGCCACGGCGCGCACGTCACCCTGCCCGCCCGCGACGGCGGGCCGCCGCTGGAGCTGTACGGCTGCTATCACGTCAGCCCGCGCAACACGAACACCGGCCGGCTCAGCACCGTGATGCTGCGCGAGCTGCTCCGCACCGCCGCCCGTGCCGCCGGGCTCGACCCGACGGAGGAGTGACAGCACAGAAGAGTGAAAGCGCGGATCGGTGACCGCGCCGCGCTCCCCCGGGCCTCACACGAACCGGGTCAGCTCCGGCCCGGCCGCCCGCTCCCACACCTCCGGCAGCGCCAGCCGCGCCCGCTCCGCCTCCGCCAGCTGCTGCCCGTACAGCACGCCGTAGCCGAACGGCTCCTTCGAGGCGGGTGCCTGTCGGCGCAGCGCGGTCGAGGCCACCACCGCGTCCTGGTGCTCGCCGAGGACCTCCTGGACGGCCTTCATCCGGGTGACGTACCGCTCGGCCGCCCGGCCCGCCACCGGCAGCGCCGTCTCGCCCGCGTACCGGGCGCGTTTGGCGGCCTTGCGGGCCTCGTGCAGCGCGATGTCCTGTTCCTCGCCCTCGTCGGCCAGCGCGGTGCGGATCCGGTCGGCGGTGCGCCGCTGTTCCCGGGCGGCGACCCGGGTCAGCTCCGGGCCGGCGGCCCGGTCCGCCCGGCCGCGCAGCGGCGGGTCGGTGAGCAGCGCGGCGAGTCCGTCGGCGAGGGCCCGGCGGCGGGGGCTGTCGAGGGCGGCGAGTACCTCCGGCCAGACCCGCCGGTACTCGGCCTTCCCCCGGCGTTCCAGTTCGGCGGCGACCCGCTCGGGTCCGCATTCCGCGGGCAGTTCCCGGGCCCGTGCCGCCAGCCGTTCGCCCAGGACCTCCTGGTCCCGGGCCCGGCCCAGCGCCGCCGCCAGCCAGCGCAGCTCGGCCACCAGTTCGTCGGTGGCTCCGGGGGCCAGCAGCCGCCGGTAGGTCCGGAACGCGCTGCGCAGGCGCCGGCAGGCGACCCGCATCCGGTGCACCGCGTCCGGTTCGTCGGCGCGCACGGCCTCGTCCAGTCCGGTCAGCACCTCGGCCTGCGCCCGGATCCGTCCGAGCACCACCTCACCCACGGTGACCATGTCACCGGCCATCCGCCTGCACCCCCTTCCGGGGCGTCCGGGAATCGCCTCCCAGGCTAGCCCGCGTCCCCGCCCCGGGGCAGCGCACTTTCCGCCACCCGTACCCGTCCTCCGCGGAGCGGGAAGTCGGCGGGTCCGACGTCCTGTGCACGAGCGCGGCACCGTTGGGAGGCACCGATGGGAGGCACCGATGGGGCGCGGGTGCGGTCAGGGGCGCAGCTGGATGGCGAGGGACATGGTGTAGCCGACGAGGGCGGCGAAGAAGGTGACGGCGGTGGTGTAGCGGGGGGTGAAGGGGAGGCCGGCGAGGGCGGGGTAGAGGAGGACGGCGGTGCCGGCGGCGACGTCGGCGAGGTAGAGGCCGCGGGGCGGGAGGATGCCGGTGCTGTGGGCGGCCCAGCCGGTGGCGACCAGGAAGCCGGTGAGCAGTATGAAGCCGGAGAGCAGGCCGGAGCCGATGCTGGAGAGGACGGGGTGCGGCTCGGGTGGGAGTTCGCCCTCGGGGACGGCGGGGCGCAGTCGGTGGGCGATGGCCAGGGCGCCGACGGCGAGGGTCACGCAGGCGGCGGCGCTGAGCAGGGGGACGGGGTTCATCGGCGGCTCCGGGAGCTGGTGCGGTGGTGGCCGAGGGCTGCGGCGAGCGCGGCCGGGACGAGGACGGTGAGGAGGAGGACGGTGGTCCAGGTGGTGGGGTCGAGGCCGGCGTCCGGGGGTGCGGCGGGGGTCGGGGGTGCGGCGGCGACGGCGGTGAGGGTGGCGG